>NZ_JAVRKK010000030.1:0-22568 GCF_031962545.1 Candidatus Igneacidithiobacillus taiwanensis | reverse complement strand
CCCGGTAAAACCCCCGGATCCGGTACCCGACATGTTGAACCTGCATGGCACTCCTCCCTCGCCAAAGAAGTGCCAAAGGTTTGTGAACTTATGCAGTAATTCGTACAGGAGCTTAGCCATGACCTTTCTCTCGGCCGTGCCTGGCGGCAATCCGCGGGAAATCGTCCGCCATTTCACTCCCAACTGGTTTGCCGCCAACATGGGGACGGGCATCCTCGCCCTCATGCTCGCCCTTTTTCCCTATGGGCACTGGGGACAGTTGGATCTAGCGCGTGCGCTCTGGTGCATCAATAGTTTTTTCTTCGTGCTCTTTGGGTTGCTGTTCATTGGCCGGGCGGTGTTCTATGCCGAGAGCTTTCGCAGGCTCTTCGATCACCCGGTGCAGTCGCTTTTTTTGGGCGCCATCCCGATGGGATTTGCCACCATCATCAATGGCTTTTTCATCATTTGGCCCCTTTCGGCCACGACATTGGCCGTGGCGCATGCTTTCTGGTGGATTGATGTGCTGCTTTCTGCCTTATCGGTGCTCTTGGTTCCATTTTTTATGTTCACCAGCCAAGGTCACAGCATGGAGCGGATGACGGCAGCTTGGCTCCTGCCGATTGTGCCCCCCGAAGTCGCTGCGGCCAGTGGTGGACTCTTGGCCCCACATCTGGCGCCAGCAGCCGCCGAAAACGTGATCTACACCAGCTATATCTTGTGGTCGGTATCGGTGTTGTTGGCTTTGGGGGTGCTTGCCATCCTCTTGCTGCGTCTCACCCTCCACAAGTTGCCGCACCAAGACATGGCGGTATCGAGTTGGCTGCCGCTCGGGCCCTTGGGCACCGGTGCCATGGCAATGATCACCCTGGGTAATGCCGATTTTGCCACTTTTCATGGTGAGCTTGCCGAAATGGCGCACTTTGCGCAGATGGCCGGCTTACTGGTGGCGCTCATTTTGTGGGGTTTTGGTCTCTGGTGGATGCTCATGGCCGTCGCCTTTACCCTCCGTTACCTGCGCGAGGGCTTGCCTTTCAATATGGGCTGGTGGGGCTTTACCTTTCCCCTCGGAGTCTTCGATTCCGCTACCTATCTCCTTGCCGATAAGACCGGCTACTGGCTCTTCGAGCCCTTGGGTGCCTTCTTTACGGTTTTACTCGCCTTTTTCTGGATCGTCGTTACCCGCAAGAGCTTTGTCGGCATGTGGACCGGCAGGCTATTTCGCGCACCTTGCTTGTCGGAAGAAACCGGCCTGCCACAAAGCTGCGAGAGACCAGCCGTTCAGCAGGGTGGGGATATCATGAGCACCCTGCGCCAGTAACTCCGCGTGTTCTCGAGCGCTACCAGGTGGCAAGCTCCCCCCGGCTTGCCTACAATAGTGCCATGCGCCCATAGCTCAACCGGATAGAGCAACGGCCTTCTAAGCCGTAGGTTGGGGGTTCGATTCCCTCTGGGCGCGCCAAAATGATCAGCGACTGCTCTCGACGCAACCACATGATATTTTGACGCGGTGAGAAGTCGTCCAAGCAGGCAAGAATGGCATCGGAATGGATAGTTCGGGCAGTGGAGAACTCCGATCATGAAACGCGGCAGACAGATGGCTGAATTCGTATGATGGGGACCTGGGCATACCGCATTTTTAGATAGGGGTTATGCGCCACTAGAACTCAGTATTTTCAGGCCGCAGATACGCTGTACATTGAGCCGCCTCCTTGCATAGTCTCTGAGACCAAGGATTTTGATGCAAGCAGCAACATATGCGCCTGTACCATTGAACATGCCAGCGTGAGGGCGGATGTTCCGCGCTTTTCCTTTGAGCAGATTCGATGCCACGCGAGTACATCTTGGGAGTGCATGTTTCTGGCCATGATAGCTTATGGACGGATTCCGGGAGCGTTCCGTGCGCGACGGTGGGACGGGAAGCCTTTGCTTTGCAGGACCGGTCTTGGCAAGGACTGGGGACCGCTGGCGGCGCGCTA
This sequence comes from Candidatus Igneacidithiobacillus taiwanensis, assembly GCF_031962545.1. Taxonomy (NCBI): domain Bacteria; kingdom Pseudomonadati; phylum Pseudomonadota; class Acidithiobacillia; order Acidithiobacillales; family Acidithiobacillaceae; genus Igneacidithiobacillus; species Candidatus Igneacidithiobacillus taiwanensis. The sequence continues at coordinate 20,610 of NZ_JAVRKK010000030.1, read as the reverse complement.
ACGGGCACCCATTTGCTAGCCGCCTCCGTCCGGGTTTTGTTGGGCGGCGTTTTCGGCAGGGTGAGCATTCACCCGCAGCATTTCAGCGCGTAAGGCCATCATCTGCTGGCGAATGTACTGGGCTACGAAGTTTTGTGCGAGACCAAGTGGTACGGCGATCTGCGGTTTCATTGTGGATTCGTAATCTACCACACTGCCGGCGGCGGTCGGATGGACCTGCGCGCGGCCGCTTATTTGTACATTTCCGTTGGTGCTATGAAAAAGCACCATTCTATCCGACGCGAAACGCACTGACATCACGACATAGGAGGGAAGGCGTAACCAGAGCAGGTCGACAAATCCCTCCTGCAGTACGGCTTCGCGCGCACCGTTGCGCCAGAGAATTTGGCTTTTGCGCATTTGCGGTATGAATTGTGCCATGTGGTCGTAATCCGTCATTACCGCGAAGGCCTGCGCGGGGCTTACGGCAACCGGAAAACTCGCCCGAATGGCAAAGCCCCCCGCGATTGGCTGCACTGCAACCTGCAGATGCGATTCATCCTGAGCCAGCGTCGGTAAAGGGCAGCTGACGAGTACACTACATAGGAGCCATCCGCAGCGTCTACACCACGACTGCCGCATCTTGCTGCGGATTTCCATAGCTACACGTTTTTTCATGACCACCTCTGGCGATGATGGTGGCGTTTGTCTTTCTGTAGCGACTTGTGCCCGCTGGCACGGCGCTCGGCTCTAATGGTTCTGTTTGCAATACGGAGCTATCGGCAAGCCGGATGCACCGTGCAGTGCATCTGGGCGCTGTGCTCACCGGCGATAGCCTCGCCCGAGCATGGCGCTGAGAGGGATGGGGATATTCGCCGATGAAGAGCGAGTGTTGTTTACAACAGGCTGCGTGCGGCCTTGCCGATGCCCTCGGCACTCATCGGATGCTGGTCGGCAAAACGCGCCAAATCATAGGCCGTGTGGCCGCCGACGATGGCGGTACCGATCTGGCCGATGAGATTGCCGGCATCGATACCCACCACCCAAGCGCCGAGCAGACGCAAACTGCCGGGCTCGAAAAAGAGGCGGATTTCGCCCTCCATCCGTTCGAGGATTTGTGCCCGAGAGTCTTCCGCAAAAGCGTAGCTGGCGCTGACGAGGGTGCGCCCCTCCTTGGCTGCTAGCGCTGGGGTGATGCCGATATAGGCGGCGGCGGGGAGGGTGAAGATGGTGGTGGGGACGTTGCGAAAATCGGCGTAATCGCAAGCTTGGTTGCCGCCGAGGATGTTGTGCGCGGCGACCAATGACTGCCGCACTGCGGCATGAAAAAGTGGCACGCGTCCGTTCACGTCGCCGCAGGCATAGATGTGCGGGTAGCGGGTCTGCAGACTCGTGCCGACGCTGATGCCATGCCGGTCGGCGGCAATGCCAATGGCCGCAGCCCCCTCGGGTAGGATCGGTCGTCTTCCCACTGCGAGCAGCACCGCATCCCCCTCGAGGACTTGTTCTTGGCCATCGCGCAGGTAGCGCAGGCTGCGCTTGTTGCCAGTGCTTTTTTCGATGGCCTGTACGTCGACCCCGGTGAGGATGGAAATGCGCGGGGAGAGGAGGGGGAGGAGCAGGGCAACCATCTCCGGGTCCATGCCTGCCAAGAGTTGATCCCCCTTCTGCAGCAGGGTCACGCGACTACCGAGGGCGGCAAAGAAGCTGGCGGTTTCGAGACCGATGTATCCGCCGCCCACCACAATCAAGTGCTCCGGAAGGGTTTTCAGCGTGGGATCGGGCTTATACAGATCGTGGCTGGTGAGCGCCAGCTCGGCGCCGGGTAGGGGAGGCACGAAGACATCGGAGCCGCTGGCGATGATGATGTTGCGGCAGTGATAGCGTTCCTCACCCTGCTCGCCCTCGACCTGTACGGTATGCGGATCGAGCAGGCGCGCCACGCCTTTGACCAGAGTCAGGTTGGCAACCGCAGCCAGTTCCTCGGCATGCTGCGCGTAACGCCGCGCCTGGATGGCATCTTTGTGGGCAACCACGGCGGCATAATCGACTCTTGTCTCGCCGCTCAAGCCAAGCTTTTGAAAACGCTGCTGCGCCTGGGCCAACTCCGCCGTCTCCCGCACCGCCTTGGAAGGCACACAGCCCTCGTACAGGCAATTGCCGCTCATCACCCCCTTGGGGTCGACCATGAGCACTTGGGCGCCCGCCTTCGCCAGCCGAAACGCCGCCGGATACGCGGCCCCGCCCGCACCAATGGTCAATAGGTCCAGTTCCTTCATCTTGCCCTCCTGTCTCAGTCGCTGATTTAGTGTAGATCATTTTCGATAGTTTGGTCTGATTTGGTTTGGATGTGGTGCAAAAAAACCACGGCGGTGCAAATACACCAGACTGTATGGTGCAAATAAACCGCCTGGGGTAGCCGATCTAAAACAATAACAATATAACAATATGTTTTTATTAATTGATAATTGAGGGTTTTGGTCGGGTATGAAGGATGCTTGCTCGGGGGGCGATGCCAGCTTCCAGCTGGCCTCGACTCGATACCAACAGGGGGTTTTATGCTGATTGAAAACACACTCCCCATCCTGCTCAGCCGCTTGGATTTTGCATTCATCACGTCGATGCACATCCTCTGGACGCCGGTGACCATCGGTATGTCGTGGCTCCTCTTCTTTTTGGAGGTGGCTTGGCTGCGCTCGGGGAACGAAAAGTGGTACCGCTTGCAACGCTTTTTTGAAAAGCTCTTTATCGTCAACTTCGGCGCCGGGGTCGCGACTGGCGTGACCATGGAAATGGCCTTTGGCATTCTCTATGGGCCCTTCTCCCAGGCCGTCGGTCCTTTCTTCGGCAACATTCTCGGCTTTGAGACCATCACCGCCTTTATGTATGAGGCGGGTTTCATCGGTCTGATGATCTTCGGCTGGGGGAAGATCGGCAAGGGGATGCATGTCTTCTCGACCTTCAACGTTGCCTTGTCTTCGAGCCTGTCGGCCATGTGGATTCTGGTCGCCAATGGCTGGATGCAGTCGCCCACAGGGGTCGTCCTCAAGGATGGACTCTTTCAGGTGACTAACTGGTGGGAAGCCATCTTCAACCCGAACTTCAACATCGGCTTTCCGCACATGTGGATTGCGACCCTAGAGCTTTCGCTCTTTTTCTTTGCCGCAGTGTCTGCTTGGTTCATCCTCAAGAACCGGCATGTGGATCTTTTCACCACCCTGCTCAAGCCCACGTTGCTGGCCTTGATTGTGATCACGCCGCTGCAGATCTTCATTGGCGATGAGTTGGGCCGAGAAGTAGCAACAGATCAGCCGACTTCCTTGGCGGCCATGGAGGGTCACTTCCATACCTATCTGCCCAATGGCAAGCCCAACACCAATTGGAATCTGATCGCCATTCCCGATGTGACCGCAGGTAAGAACCTGTTCAGCATCCAAATTCCGCATGTCTTGAGCCTGCTCGAGACCCATACTTGGAATGGTGTAGTAACGGGTATGGATCAGTATCCGGTAAAGGATCGCCCCAATGTTTGGGTGCCTTTCTATGCCTTCCGGATCATGGTCGCCATTGGCTTTTTCCTCTTCTTCATGGCTCTTTGGGGCAACTGGTTGCGGATTCGCGGGCAGTTCAGCGCCGAGAAGATCCGGCAGCATCCCAACTTTTTGCGCCTCATGGTCTTTAGCGGCTTCTTGCCCTATCTCGCGGTCTGGACTGGTTGGTGGACGCGGGAAATTGGTCGGCAGCCCTGGGTGGTCTATGGCCTGATGCGCACCTGGCAGGGTGTCAGCCACATGAGCGTGCCGGAGGAGTCCCTCTGGTTTGCCGGCTATATCGCCTTTGAGGTCATGGTCTGGGGTGGGGCTTGGTATTTCTTCACCCGGATCATCAAGAAGGGGCCCGACCTGACGAGTCCGGTGATTGGCTCCGAGCCCAGTGAGTCTGCTGGTGGAGGCATCGCACAGGCGTCTTTTGCCAAGCCGACTCTCGAGCGCAGCCGCTAAGTCGTCCATTGGGTGGGGCGTAGTATTGCCCCACCATTTCAGGAGAATTCGTAATGAACGATATCAGTACTATCATGCGTATTCACAGCTCCCTTGGGACCTTTTGGTGGATCCTGCTCGGGCTGTTCTTTGTGATCTACATCATTCTCGACGGCGCAGACCTGGGCGCCGGAGTCTTTTCCCTATTCCTCAAAAATGAGAATGATCGTGCTGCCGTCATGGCTTCCATGGCCGGCACCTGGGATGCCAACGAGACCTGGCTGGTGGTGGCCGGTGGGGTCATTTTTGGGGCTTTTCCCCTGGTCTACGGTTCCACCTTCAATTACCTCATGGTTCCGCTCATGTTCGCGCTCTGGGGGATCATCTCCCGTGCCGTGGCCTTTGAGTTTCATGTCCATGCCAAAGGTAGTCGAGCCTTCTGGGGCAAAATGTTTGGCTTGGGGAGTCTGATTGCTGCGCTCTTTGCCGGCATCGCCCTTGGTGCCACCCTGCAAGGTTTCCCCATGGCAACGGGAAATGCGCAAGGGATTCAGGTGGCCAATGACCCCTTCGTCAACACCGTGCCACATTTCTCGGGCACGGCCCTGAGTTTCTTGAGCCCGTTCAGTATCTGGACCGGCATTGCAGCGCTGATTGCTGGAGGATTGGCTGGCACGCTCTACCTTTGTGCGCGCTTCAAGCAGGAGGATCATATCTACAAGATGGCGCACTCTTGGGCGACGATCTTCTCCTTTCTGGCCTTGGGCGCGGTGGTGATAACCTTGGTGTGGTCCTACGCCATCCTACCCAGCGCTGCCAAGTGGACCGGCGATGGCTGGTTTGGCTGGCTGATTCTGCTGGTAGCTATCCTGATCTCGGCGTTCAAGATGATGAGCGCCCATGCCGCGCATCGGGATTTTCCGGCACTACTCTGGTGTGGTGCGATAGTCGTATTGATGTGGGGTGGAATGTGGGCGACGAACTTCCCGTATATCGTGCCCAACACCTGGACCATTGCCGCCGGAGCCAATCCTGCCAATGACCTGGCCATTCTCACCCTGTTCATGACAGGTTTCGTGCCGGTAATGATCATGTACAACGCCTACCAGATCTGGGTGTTCCGCCATCGGCTCACCCACCTGGCAGGGTATGAAAGCCATTAGGGCTTGAAGTATCTTTAGTCAAGCACCCGCAAACCGCAATGGCTTGCGGGCGGTTTTGACGCGTGACCGGCGTCCGCGCTACACTTCGCGCACCGGAGAGATGGCCGAGAGGCTGAAGGCGCTCCCCTGCTAAGGGAGTATGGGGCTAAACACTCCATCGAGGGTTCGAATCCCTCTCTCTCCGCCATACCAAAAAGCCCTGAGAAATCAGGGCGTTCTTGTTGCTGCGGTGCTAGTTATGTTAATCGGGAAAACGCTCCTTGACGATGGCGTCATCGGCGCCGCCGAGAAGTGCCTTGGTTTGCATCAGTAATTCTTCGGCGCGTAATTTGTCCTGATTATTGGCTGCCTGCCAGATGGGAAAGAGAGTGTTTTCTTCCCGATTTTCGTGCTTGGCCAGGGAGCCGGAGAGTACGGCGCAGATAGCGGGCAACATGGCGTAGTCTTTTTCCAAAAAGGTCTCATCGACTAGGCGCGACTGTTGGATGATACTGTCGTGCTCAAAGAGCATATCGGCCAACGGCCCTTTTTTCTCGCCACCACCGAGGACCGGTCCGAGAATAAAGTTTTCCATGTGCACATGGCGGCGCAGACCGATCCAGTAGTCCTGAAAAATGCTTTCCGCTTCGGCAACGCGGTTGGCATTGGCCGCCGCCAGCACGTCGGCAAACTGTCGATCGAGGCGGTAGTGGTCCCAAGTGAGGAGGTCGACTACATCTCTGGCCTCGGCCTCCTTACGCGGCCGCACTTCGGCCTGCCAAACCCCACCGGCATCGCTGACCGACCAAGAAATCGCGTCGCGCAATTGAAAGGCAGTGGCGCGTAGCAAACTTTGTGGATCTCGATCGATTTGCAAAACGATTTTTTGCCCGAGACCCAGGCGTTGCGCCGCGCTGAAGAGCATCGGTCCTGCCTTGGCATCGGCAATGTCCCGTAGGTCGAGACTCAGGGTATTCGGTTCGGCCACTGCTGCCATCGTCATCTCCTCGTTGTCTCCTGCACTCGACAAGCATACGCCTAAGCTTTACGGGGCGCAGCTATTCTTCAGCTACCCAACAGATGATTGATCGATTCGAGGTCGGCCAGGTCCAACTGACCGGCAGCCGCTTTGAGCGCGATTCGGGCGGTAATTTGCCGGTAGTAAGCGACGTTGTACTGCTGCTCGGCACGGGCATAATCGGTGGCGGTTTGTAACAGGTCGATGATCGAGCGGGTGCCCACTTCGTAGCCCTTGCGAGTACCCTCGAGGGAAATCTTGGCCGATTGCACCGCCTCTTTTGCCGCTTTGAGCTGGGCAACGCTATTTTTGAGATCGAGAAAGGCGCTCTCGACGCGTAGCTGGGCGGCGTCGCGCACGCTGCCTAGATGATCGGCACTTGCCATGCTTTGGGCCTCTGCTTTCTGCACCTGGCTGGAAATCTGTCCACCTTCAAAAATCGGCATGGACAGATTCAGGCTCACACCGGCCTGATTTTCGGTAAAGCCGGGGAAGGGATTGCCATGGACGTGTTGGGCGATACCTTGCAAATCCAGCTTGGGCCAGCGGGCGCGGCGTTGCACCTCGACCTCGTCTTGGGCGGTTTGCGTCTCTGCCTCGGCTTGCAGAATCTGCGGCTGTGATTTGAGGGTTGCCGCCACCCAGGCCTGCATATCGTCGGGCTGTGGACCGAGGGCCTGATAGTTCCGCAGTGGTGCCAGCTGTCCAACGGGCTGATGGGTGAGGCGCTCCAGTTCCTTGCGCGCGATGGCGGTGGCATTTTGGGCCTGGATTTCATCGGCCTTGGCAGAATCCAAGCGCGCCCGTGCCTCGCGCACGGAGATGATATCGCCGGTACCGATACGTAGCATCGCTTCGGTTTGCTCGTAGATGCTCTGCAGCAGCTTGGTTTGCTTGGCCGCCACTGCTTCCTGTGCCTGGGCCTCGAGCACCGCAAAATAGGCCTTCGCTACGCGCAAGGCGAGATCCTGCTCGGCATAAGCAAGGCCCGCCGAGGCTGCCTGAATGCTGCTGCCGGCTTCTTTGAGGGCGGCGAGGGCGGGGCCATTGAAGATGGCTTGACTGAGGGTGACGCTGTAGCTGTTGGACAAATACGCTTTGCTGAGGTCGAGGCCGGCAAAGCCGGAGAATTTGCCGGTATTGAAACCGACGCTGGCGCCGAGGCCAAGATGCGGCAGGTAGGCAGAGCGCGCAAGGGGCTTATCCTGCTCGGCGGCCTGCAATTTGGCGCGTGCTTCGGCAAGACTGGGATCGGTGCGCAGGGCTGCTTGATATGCGCTAAGCAGATCTTCGCCAAAAACGGCTGGGCTGAGCAGCAGCGCAGCAAGGGCAGGCAAGAGGGTGCGACGTAAGGCAGACATGGGCAACGAGCTCCGTCGAAATCTGAACTTAGTGTACTGACCGGCCGGTCAGTTCGCAAGGACGCGTAGACGATTAGGGAGTCTATGGTGGGTAAAGTAATGCTGCCCAGAGCGCGAGTTTGTAGAAGCGGGTTGTTTGTAGTGGGAGCGGTCGTTATTGTAATCGAAACGAGCATTGGCATAGTATGCCAACGTATCTTGGAGGAGGGTCGCCATGCCGACACGCAATGTTGTTCTCACGGAGCATCAAGCTGCATTGGTAGAGCACTTGGTTGTCAGCGGCCGCTACCAAAACGCCAGCGAAGTTTTGCGCGAAGGTTTGCGTCTTGTCGAACAACGCGAGGCTGAGGATGCTAGCCGTCTAGAGGCGCTGCGCGCTGCCGCCAAGGTAGGTATCGCTGATATCGAGGCGGGTCGCTACAAGAGCTTCGATACTCGGGAATCCCTGCGTGCGCACCTCAAAACCGTGGTAGCGCAAACGCTAGCTAAGGCATGAGCAAACCGTTGTGCGTTCGTCTCACTGCCAGTGCCGAGGCCGACCTGCTCGATATTACAGTCTGGACGGTGGAGCACTTCGGTTTTTCGCAGGCTGAGTGCTATATCGACACCTTGACAGACGCCATTGCGGCCCTGCACGAGGGGCCTGACATCCCAGGAGCCAGAGCAAGAGACGAAATTGCCCCTGGCATCCGCACCCTGCACGTAGCGCGGCAAGGCCGCAAAGGCCGTCACTTTATACTGTTCCGAGTCGCGCACGGGCGGATGATTGAGGTGCTCCGCCTGCTGCACGACAGCATGGATTTGTCGAGACATTGGCCGAATGAAAACGCTGCAGTCGAATAAGTCTGTGCGCAGCGAGGCTACCATTTGCCCTGCATCCATAATCTCCCGGATGTTCACGTCGCCCGTCGTGCAATTTCCCGTGTCGCTTTTCTGATCGCTCCTGCTACTCTCGACATTCCTATCTTGGTCTCGCGACAATGTAAGAAGCTGGGCGGTAGGACCGCCGCGTTTGGCGAGATGATACAGGGCGAGGGGATGCAGGCAGAGGAAATCGCATATCGGGAAGACAGCGCCCGGCTCTTTGCGCAGATTGCCGTGGAGGAGGGGGCGGCCTTTTTGGATAGTGGCATGGCGCCCGGACCGCGGCGGCAACGGGATGTATTGCTGCGCGAGCCCTACGCCTGGATTTGGGAAGATGCCGACGGTGTCTGGCGACAGGCGCGGGGCGCTCAGGCGCAACGGCAGGGCGAGTCACTGTTCGCAGTGCTCCGCGCGGAGATGCGCAAGACCCGTGCATCGACCACTGTGGCGGGGGTCGATTTGCCCTTGCTCTGCGGCTTTCTGCGCTACGATGCGGGAGTGACGGCGGTGCTCGGTCGGAAGCCGGCCGGCAGCCAGCCCCAGGCCGTCTTTGCCGCCTATGATCAGGCACTGGTGCAGGATCATCGTCAGCAGTGCGCCTGGATCTTGGGGAGCTTGGCGGCACGGAAGAGTTGGCAGGAGCGCTTGACCGCGCCAGTGCCGCGCCCGGAATTCCAATTGTGCGCACCGGGTGTGCTGGCGCGTTGGCAGTACGCCGAGTATGCCGCCGCCTTTGCGCAAGTGCAGGAGTATCTGCATGCCGGCGACTGTTACCAGATCAACCTCGCGCAATCCTTCCACGCGCGCTGGCGGGGAGATCCTTGGCCCTTGTACCAGCGGCTGCGGGCGCGTAGCCGGGCGCCGTTTTCGGGGTATTTCCGCCATCCTTGGGGGGCCTTGCTGAGTGTGTCGCCGGAGCGTCTGCTGCGCTTGCACGGTGGGCAACTGGAGGCACGCCCAATTAAGGGCACCCGCGCGCGATCACTCGACCTGCAAGAAGACCGGCGGGTGGCCGAGGAGCTTTGCACCAGCCGCAAGGACCGCGCCGAGAATGTGATGATCGTCGATTTGCTGCGCAATGACCTGGGGCGGGTAGCGGAGGTGGGATCGGTGCAGGTGCCAGAGCTCTTTGCCTTGGAGTCCTACGACCAGGTCCATCACTTGGTGAGCAGTGTGCGGGCGCGCTTGGCGCCGGACTACGATGCCTGGGATGCCTTGGCAGCCGCCTTTCCCGGTGGCTCCATCACTGGGGCGCCAAAACGGCGGGCGATGGAAATCATTGCCGAGCTCGAGGCCGAGGCGCGGGGCATCTACTGCGGCAGTTTCGGCTATATGACGGCGGCGGGGGATATGGACTGGAATATCCTGATTCGCAGTATCGAGCTGCAACAGAATGGCAGCCTGCAATATTTTGGTGGCGGCGCCATCGTGATCGACTCCGACTGCGCCGCCGAGTATGCCGAGAGTTTGAGCAAGGTAGAAATGATTACCGAAACCCTGGCGGAGTTTTTGCCGCCGAGTGCCGCCTGCGCTACAGTGGCGCGCTGATTCGGGAGCCTTTCATCCATGCCGGCAATACCAGAAAACTCGCCTGTAGCCGGGCACAAGCGCAAATTTTCCTGGAGCTTGTTCCTGCAAATCGTCGTTACCCTTTCCATTTTTGCTTGGCTTTTTCACAAGACCGATTGGGCGGCACTGACCAATCGCTTTCTGCAAATCCAGATGTCCTGGTTTGTGCTGGCGGTTCTGGCTTATGCGCTCAACCTCGCAATTTCTACCTTGCGTTGGAATCTGATTTTGCGTGCGGCGGGTAAACACGCGCCCCAAATCTGGCTTTTGCGCTTGATTTGGGTTGGGGCCTACTTCAATCAGGTATTACCGGGTTCGGTTTCGGGCGATGTTTTGCGTGCCTGGTACACCCGCCCGCAGACGGGCTCCGCCACCCTGGCCTTGGCGGTGGTCTTTGCCGATCGCTTCATTGGCATGGGGGCGCTGGTGAGCATCGCTTTACTTGCTTATCTGATTGGCGGACGGGGTTTGCATTTGCTGCCAGGCATGGGTGAGACGGTGGCTTTGCTCAGCCTTGGCTATTTCAGCATTATCGTCTTGATTGTGACTCCGAGCCTCAATTTTTTGGAGCATCGAGTCGGTAAATGGGGCCGTAAACTGCACGATATCCGCGACGGCATGGGTATGCTCCTGCGGAATCCTCCGGCCCTGATCGGCACCTTTCTGCTTTCCGTTCTCGTGCAGTTCTGCTCCATCCTCATGTTTTGGAGTCTTGCACACGCCCTCGGCGAGCGGCCGGATGCCGTGGCGCTCTGGGTGGTGTGGCCGGTGGTGAGCCTCTTCTTGGCGCTACCGATTTCCCTGGCGGGCTGGGGGCTGCGCGAGGGGCTCCTGGTTTTTTACCTGGGGGCATTGGCAATGAGCCACGATCAGGCCTTGGCTTTATCGCTGCTCTTGGGCGCAACGGTATTGCTGACCAGCCTGCCCGGGGCCGCGCTCTGGCTCGGCATATATCGTCATCCCCTCGCGCAACGCTCGCACTAACAACTCTCTACGCAAAAACGAACTACAATCTAAAAGCGTGGTCCATACCCATGACGCAGAGGCGGAAGGAGACGCTGTGGAGAGCAGTTTCGGTGAGAGTGCGGCCTGGATTCGGCGGTCGACTACCGATCTAAAGGCCTTCGTGGAAGCCCTGGCCGAGCGGTTGCAGCAGAGTATGCCCGGATTGGTGGAGGTGGAGCGTCGCAAAGACGGTCTGTTCTCCCACCATCAACACCTTGCGCATTTGGTGTTGCATGCCGGGGACTTCGACTTTCACTTGCAGTTTGATGGCACCCATATCGAGACCCTGCGCGCCCGTACCGTGCGCGGCGTGGTGCTGAAGCGTGACATCTTACCCCTGGGCGAGTGGCTGCAGTCCTTGCTGCAGGAAACCGCCACCATTTCCTCGGAAATGCAGGCCGCCAGTCAAACCCTGCACGACTTTTTGCTGCAGTAGCGAGGTGACTATGTCTCTATGGGACAAGATTCAGAAGGGCTTGCACGAAGTTGCGGGAGACTTGGAAAAGACCGTGGCCAATGTGGCCAGTCAGGTGGGTGCCGTAACCGTCGCCCCCAGCGCCGCGGCACAACAGCGCGCGGCGGAATGGCAGATGGCCTTGCAGCAGCGGCGTCTGCCCAATTTTGTGCAGGAGCGTCTGCGCGCCACGGCGGCAGGGCAGCGCCCTTGGATACAGACCGGGCCGGTAGCGGCTCTGCTCATGGAACGTACCCATGGTATCCATCCCCTCGGCGCGGTTGGTGGTAACTGCTGGTATCACTTTGGCTTTTCGTGGACGCAGGGACATTACGACGGCTGGCATGAGGCCATCGACCGGCTGCGTTTGGAGGCGGTCGCCCTGGGAGCCAATGCCGTCCTCAATGTCGATATGCGGGTACGACGTGGCGATGGCGAAGATATGGACTACGCCCTGATGGGCACGGCGGTACGCATTCAAGACCTTCCTCCCTCGCCGCAACCAGCGGTGGCAACGGTTTCTTCCCTAGAATTCGTACGCCTGCTCGAACAGGGAGTGGTGCCGGTGGGCATTGCCATTGGTGCCGAGTACGACTGGTATCAGCCCTGGGGCGGGACGATGCTCGACCAAGCCAATCAGCAGGCCCCGTTTGCGGCACGATTCTGGAACATGGAGATTCCGGATCTCAGCAGTTTTCAGGAAAACGTTCGGCGTCGGGCCCTGTACAATTTGCAGCAGGATGGCCGCAAGCTCGGTGCTGGAGTCCTCGCCCATACTCAATATTCCCAGCTGTATCGGGTCAAGGCCGATCAGGGCGAGAGTTTTCTCTGCCGCCACATCGCCATTGGCACCGCCATCAGTTACGACACGACAGCTTCGCCCAGTCACGAATTGCATCCCACCCTGTCTTTGGGTGGGCCGCTACGCTCTTTTCGCCCCCATCGCAAGGATCTGTTATGACGCAAGAAACCCTCGCTCCCCACGCCGTCGAACGCTTGCGGGGACTGCGCTCCCAAGGCAGCCACGAAGGCATCTTTACCTCCGATCTTTCGGTCAACGAATTTGTGATGGTCCGCAAGGCCCAATTCGAACCTCTGGGTCTGGTGGTCGGCTCTTGTATCTACCATATGGGTATTCAGTACGGCAGTTGGAATCAGAACATGGAAATGGATGTTCTCTCCCAAGCCATGTATCAGGCGCGGGAGCTCGCCATGAGTCGCATGGAGCAAGAGGCCATCCTGCTCCAGGCCGACGGCGTGGTGGGCGTGCGGCTGGAAGTAAAGCGCATGGACTGGGACCAGGACATCCTCGAATTCATGGCCATTGGTACCGCCATTGCCCATCGTTCTGGTGCGCCCGGCTTCAAGGGCGTGGGCGGTAAGCCCTTTACCAGCGACCTCTCGGGGCAGGATTTTTGGATGCTGTTACAGGCAGGCTATCGGCCCATGGAAATGGTGATGGGTTCTTGTGTGTACCACGTCGCGCACCAGGGCGTGTTGCGCAGTATGGGTAACATTGGCCGCAACATCGAGCTGGAGCAGTTTACCCAGGCCATGTACGACGCCCGCGAACTGGCCATGGAGCGGATGCAGCGCGAAGCCGCTGATGCCCAGGCCGATGGCATTACCGGGGTGCAGCTGCACGAGGGGAGCCACAACTGGCAGCCGCATGTGATCGAATTTTTTGCCGTAGGGACGGCAGTGAAGGCGATGGACAACGCCGACGCTCAAGTCGATGCCATGCGTCCGCAACTGGTATTGCCAGTCAACGATTGATTATCAGGGAGATTGACGATGTCTTTATTCAAGCACGCTTCAGAAATTGTGCAGGCAAAGATCAACCATTTTCTCGACAATGCCGAAGATCCCGCCGAGACCCTGGATCTTTCCTACGAAAAGATGATGAGCAATCTGCAAGACACCAAGCGGCACCTTGCCGATGTGGCCACGGAAAAGCTGAGCCTTGAGCATCAGATGGCAGATGCGCAAAAGGCCGCCGATCAGGCGGAGGCCGATGCTCGTACGGCGCTGCAGGCTAATCGCGAGGATCTCGCCAAGGCAGAGTTGGCACAAAAACAGGCGGCTCTGGCCAAGTTGCAGTCCTTGCAAGATGCCCACGACAAAATTGCCGCACAGGTGGCCAAGCTCACGGATTTTGAGACCAAGCTGCAGGATCGCATCGAAGCCTTCCGCACCCAGAAAGAAGTGATGAAGGGGGAATTGGCAGCCTCCCAGGCGGAGATCGAGGCTGAAAACTCTCTGTCGGGACTCGGCAAGGGAATGAACGATGCCGGCGAAGCGATGCAGCGGGTACAGGATCGCGTCGCACAGTCCCAGAGCAAGGCCGAGGCGTTGGAATCGCTCATGGATTCCGGCGCGATCGATGATCCCCTCGATCACCGTAGTCGTACCGACAAAGACATGGCACAGCTGCGCGAGCAGAGTGGGGTCGATGCGGATCTCGCTCGCCTCAAGGCGGAGATGGCCAAGCCGCAGTCAGGTTCCTGATGCGAGAATCCCTTCCCGCCACCAGTCGGCCAAACAAGCCTGCGTCCACGCTGGAGCGTACTCGTTGTGCGGGAATGCGGCGGCGTGGGCTTGTGCCGCAAAGAGCGGCGCAGCGGCGAGGGCGGCGGCCAGGCGCGCTTCCGGAATGCCGAGTTCGCGAGTACATACTGCGCCACTGCAGTCGCGGAATATGAGTAGATAACAATCGCGCGGTGCCGGCGGCGCGGTGCCAAGATGCACGGCATACGGGTAGTGTTGCAGGCGCACCGCGGCGGCAAGCTGCAGGCACGCGTCCGGTAACGCCTCTTCGTGAGCCTCCGCCAAGGGCGCCGTGCTGATCGCCAGGGTCAGGGTCAACCATTCCCAATGCAGCGAGGCGGGCAGATATTCCGGTAGCTCCGCATGCTTGTCTATCTGCTCTAGCACAAAGGCAAGAAAAGCATCCGGAACCTGATGAAAGCTTGGGCTCGGGCAGGAGCCACGAGCAAGAAAGTCATCCACCAACGCTTCCCAGTCTTGGAGAGGGATCAGGGCCTTGCTCTGGGGAAAGGCGTCCTCCAGACTCGCAGCAAAGCTCGCCCGCATCATCTCGCGATAGAGGACAAAGATTTCTGTGGGCATACCAGCCGGTGGCTGTGCTCGTGCTTGCCGCAGGCGCTGGGCAATATCCTGTAAACGTGCGGGGTAGTCAGGCGATGCTTGCATTGCGCAGCTGCTCTAGCTCAGCCAGTAGGGTGTCGAGGGGCGGGATGTCGTTGTCCCACTCCAAAAGCGTTGGGCGTGAGCCAAATCGTTGCTGGGCTTGGCGCAGCAGATCGCCAACCTCGGTGCTGACCCCGGAGTCGTGGGTATCGATTAGCCAACCTGCGGGGTGCTGGTAATGGCCGGCAACATGATAGTAGCGGATTTTTTCGGCGGGCAGAGCGGCCAGGAATTCTTCGGCAAGATAGCCATGATTGCGGCTATTGACGAAGAGATTGTTGAGATCCAGCAGTAACTCGCAGCCGCTTTGCGCCAAAACCGCGAGGAGGAAATCGAGCTCGCTCATGGTCGATTCGGGAAATTGCCCGTAATAGGCAGTATTTTCCAAGACCAAGGGGTGGCCAAGAAAATCCTGTACTTGTTCGATACGATCTACCGTCCAAGCCAGGCTTTGCGCATGAAAGGGAATGGGGAGCAAATCATGTAAGTAGCCCTGGGCGTCGGCGCAGTAGGAGAGATGTTCGCTATACACGACGGCGCCGTGCTCCTGCAAAAAGCTGCGCAGCGTGCGCAGAAAATCCCAGTCGAGGGGTGCCGGTCCGGCAATGGATAGGGAAAGCCCATGGCAAAACAGCGACTTTTGCTCAAGCACGCGGGCTAGATCGCGAGCCGGGGCCCCGCCAAAAGCAAACCAGTTTTCGGGGGCGATCTCGACAAAGTCGACGGGAAGCTCCGCCGCCGCTTCGGCAAACTGCGGCAAGAACTCCCGCCGCAGCCCCAGACCCCAGGTACTCACGTGAATCTTACATCCCTTTCTTTTCCATGTAGCTTTTGCCGCATTTACCACCGTGGGCGCGAATATCTGCCTTGCTGGTGCAGTGCGCCTCGCTCATCTTGGCTTTGCTGCGGGAGCAATTCCCTTCACCCATCATCCGTGAGCAATTGCCCTCGTGCATAGCGCCTTGGGCAATTTGTTGTTGACCGTTCATCGGTGCTGCAGTCGTCATGGCTTCGCCCGGAAGGGGAAGACTGCCCAGGCTAAGGGCAAAAAGGGAAGCCAAACCAATTTTTGTCGTATTGTGCATCGTGCATTCTCCGCGTCTTATTACAACTTGCCCACTCTACGCCAACCGCTAGGCCGCTATCAAACCTCACTCACATTGCTCAGACCCAGGCGGGTCATGCGCCGCCAGAGGGTCACCCGATCGATTCCCAATTCGCGTGCCACCGCACTACGGTTGTTGGCGTGTTTTTGTAGGAGATTGACGAGGGCATCCCGCTCTTCCTCTGATTGTTCCAACGCAGCGCCCTCGTTACTGGTCTGGCGCTTTTGTACCCGCTCGACAAAGTCCTGGGGCAGGTCGGCCAGCTCTACTTCCGGGCCGTTGGCGCAGATGCTGGTATATTCCATGATATTGCGCAGTTCGCGCACATTGCCCGGCCAGGGGTAGTCGAGGAGGAGATGTTTGACCTGGGAACCCAACTTGCGTGCGTTGCGGCCACCAAATTTGGCAAGGAAGTACTCTGCCAAGAGGATGATGTCCGAACGGCGCTCCCGTAGCGGCGGCACGTTCACCGGAATCACGTTGAGGCGATAGAACAGATCGGCACGAAAGTCGCCGCGCTCGACTGCTGCTTTCAGTCCCTGATTGGTTGCCGCTACCACTCGCACGTCTACCTTGCGGGTTTTCATCGAACCGATGGGCTCAAAGCTTTGCTCTTCCAATACCTTGAGTAATTTTGCCTGATGCGGTTTGCTCAGTTCGCTGATCTCATCAAGAAACAAGGTACCCCCATCGGCGGCGGCAAAGCGGCCGATGCGGTCGCCCACGGCGCCAGTGTAGGCACCCTTGGCGGCACCAAAGAACTCTGCTTCCCAGAGATTTTCGGGGATGGCGGCGCAATTGACCTCGACCAAGGGCTTGCGCGCGCGCTGACTGCTGTCGTGAAGCAGGCGGGCGAGCATGCCCTTGCCGGTACCCGATTCGCCCTGGATGAGAACGCTGGCGTCACTGCCTGCCACCTGCTCGATCAACTCGATCGCCCGCAGCATTTGCGGATCGCGACTGTGGATTCCCGCCCGCGCCTCGCCCGAGAGGCTGCGTTCGGCCTGCCGCAGGGTGGTTACATCCTCAATAAAAAACACCCGGTATTTTTTGTCGCGTTGCCTGACCATCCGCGTGCGCATGGCGAGAATGCGGGTTTCATTGTTGTGGGTGACGACCCGGTCCCAACTGATACAGCTTTCCGCCGGTCGGCTGACCGCATCCTCATGACCGGCAGAGATAGCGGCCCGCACGATTTCCTTCTGCAATTGTAAATGCGGAATCTCACGCAGTTGGGTGGCTTGCTGGATCCCCAAAAATTGGTCTGCCACCGGATTGAAGTACAGGATATTGCCTTGCTGGTCGGCAATCATCATGCCGAAAGGGATGTTGTCGATCAGCTGCGGCATGACTGCTGAGAGGATGTCCCGAGTTTTGCTGTCGAGGTCGGTCATTGGTTCTCCTGCGGCGGCACGCCTCCACCCTGTGGATATCCGTACGGACCAGCATAGTCCGGCCCAGGATAGGCAGGCGGGGCACCATAGGGCTGAGCATAGCCCTGGCTGGGTGGCAATGGCAAAGGACGTGAAGGCCCGGCATAGGCGCTATTTTCTCCGGCCCAGGGAACCATTCCTGCAAAGAAGGAGAAGGGCGGCGAGACATTCTTATTCAAACTCCAAAAATCCGCCTGCATTTGCCCGGTTGCCTGTGCCATATAGTTGGTAGATGCCGTCATACGACGCATATCGCCGGCCATGCTATCCATATTGCGCTGCACATTGGGGCTGAGGGCCTGGACTTGTTTCGTCATGGCGCGCAGATCGTGGCTCATTTCCACCGCCAAATAGAATTCATAGGCGGCCAACACCAAAAAAGCGGTCAGGCCAGCAAAGACGATCAGACGCAGTTGGCGATCGGAGAGTCCGGCGAGGTTGTGATGATCCGCGGGGGACGGCTGGGTGTTTTGGCTCATTTACGCTTTTCCTTGGGTTGAGACTGCCGCGCAAGTAATTTTTGCGCAAGTTGAGGGTCCAGGCGCTGCAGGGTCGGGAGTAAAGCCCCAGCTTCCAGAGGGCGGCCCTTGGCAATCAACGCCTTGGCCGCCAAGTAGTAATTTTCCGCAGCAAGCTGGGGCTGACCGGTTTGGTAGTACAAATTACCCAGCTCTCCGTACCAACTCGGCTGTGGATGTTCCTTGATCAATTTTTGGTAAGCCGTAATGGCACCAGCGATATCTCCGTGCCAGAAGTCCGCTCGCGCCTGATTGGCAAGATCATTCACCGCACTACTTTGCTCTTTGGGTGCTACTTTTACTGGCGCCTTTTTGGGCGCTTGCTGGGCTTTGCTCGCTTTGTGCGCCGCTGGCGCGGTCTTGGTTTCCGGCTTTTTTGGTGTTGTCTTGCTTGCCTCCGCTGCACTGGCAAGCGAGCAATTGCCGATGGCAAGAGCCATGACCATGGTGGTCATGAAAATCCGCCTGGGTACTGACACAGCTACGCTTCTTATGGTCATCTTGCCAACTCCGCTTGTAATTGCGTGGCGGCCTCGGGATTCAGCCGGGTGAGGATGGGAATCAGCGCCGCCGCTTGGGCATAGCGTCCTTGCTGCAATAGCAGTTTTCCAGCATGGCCGTAGGCATTGGCGGCGGCAATCCTCTGCCCCGCAGCCCAGAGCACATTTCCCAGCTCGCCGTAGAGTGCAGCTCGATCGGGCCGTGCGTTAATCAAGGCCTGGTAATCGCCAATGGCTACCGGGTAATCGCGCATCCAAAAGGCTTGCCTTGCAGCCATGAGCAGAGTGAGTTGGCGATCATTGAGGCGGGTTTCCGCGCCCAAGGGAGTGGGTGGCACATAGCTCGGGCTTGCCGCCATGAGGGGAGGGAGAGGGGTGCTTGTTGCCGGTTTTGGCTCAGCAGCTGCCTTTGCCTCGGCGGGCTTGGCAGCCTCACCACGCCATTCCGCCCAATGGCGTACAAAGTAAGCGCGCACATTTTGCCAGTCCTCTTGCCAGGAATGAGGATGTTGGATGGCGGCAATGCCCAAGAGCACAATCGCCACCAAAAGAATCAGAAAAATCAGGCGCGCCAGAAAGGTTCGCATATCAGGACTCCTGCCGGGTTTGTGGTGTTGCCGTCATGGTGCAAAAGGTCCCGGAGGGGGCGGCACGTCCAGAGGCGGGTTGGCTGCGGGTGGCGGAGGCACGGGTTGCGCCGCAACTTGCGGGGCTGCTACGCCGGTTGGATAGCCATAATAAGCGCCCTCCGGCGGATACGCAGGGCCCGGTGCGGGGTAGGCGGCGGGCGGCGCATAGTAGCCTGCGGGTCCAGCATCGGCACCACCGTAATATCCCTCATAGGGGCCGCTGTAGGCGCCGTAGGTACCGGTGCTAAAGGTCATGGGCCCGCCGCTTGGGCGCTGAATATGCATGCTGCCCATACTCCAGGGCCCCATGCTACCGGAAAATGGTCCACCCCAGCCCGAAAAGGGTCCAGCAGCATTCTCCATGGGGCCCCATCCACCCCAAGGCCCCCAAGCAAGAGCGGAGCTACTTGCCAGGGCAGTCAGTGCTGCAAGGGCAAGTAGAGTGGCAGCACGACGTGATTTTTTGCTCGACATGATTTTCACCTCCAGTTACCACCAGCCCATGGGAGACATCGGCCCCCAGGGCGACATGGGACTTCCCCAACCGGACCAGGGGCTACCGCCCCAAGGCATGGCGCCACTCCAGGGGGTGCCCCACCCGGACCAAGGCATTCCGCCGCCCCATCCAGTCCACGGGGTGCCGCCGCCCCATCCAGACCAGGGTTGTCCCCAGCCGTTCCAGGGGCCGCCAGAGAAATTCATGGGGCCGCCGTGGGGAAATTGCATACGGAAGCTGCCCATGCTCCACGGGCCGAAACTACCCTCGCCGGGGCCGCCGTAACCACCCCAGGGTCCGGCATTGCCGTCCCAGGGGTTGCTGTACCCGCTCCCGCCCCAAGGGCTCCATCCCGACCAAGGATTTCCTCCGCCCCAGGGCCCCCAAGCGAAGGCGGTTGCCGGTAACGCCAAAGTCAGTAAGGTAGCAACGGCCAATCTCGTCTTTTTCATGATCACCTACCTCTCGTTACAACGGGACGACTAGATGTCCCTTGGCAAAATCATCTAGGCCCCCAGGGGCCGCTCGCCCAAGGTGGCGGTGCATAGGGGCCGGGACCCATGGGCGGGCGGCCAGGACCGTAGGCAGCCGGGGCTCCATAGGGCATGGGTGGCATGGCCGGATTCCCGCGCATCTCGGGCAGCGGCGGATAGGGACCCTGGGGCGGCGGTCCATAGGCTCCGGGCTGAGGGCCGTAGGCCGGCGGCATCCCATAGGGTGTGGGATAAGGACTTGGTCCCATGGGGGGCATGGGCGGGCGACCAGACCCATAGGCGGCGGGGCCTCCGTAGGGCATTGGTGGAGGAGGCGGCGCCATGGGTCCTTGCCATCCGCCTGCGGGGTTTCCATTCATCTCCGGCAGTGGCGGGTAGGGGCCCTGGGGCGGTGGGCCATAGCCACCGGGCTGTGGCCCATAGGCCGGCGGCATGCCGTAGGGTCCGCGGGGGCCACCCATCTCCGGCAGTGGCGGGTAGGGGCCCTGCGGCGCTGGGCCGTAGGCTGGTTGCGGCATTGGTGGATAGACTTGCGGCCCAGATGCCATCATCTGCGGCTGCGCTGGGTACGGGGTACCCTGGGGAGCGGGGCGGTAGCCTCCCATGGGTCCATAGCCCCCGGGTTGCGGGCCGCTACTGCCGGCGCTCAGCTCCTCGGGCGATACCGGATAGGGGCCGGGGGGCGGCGGCACATAGGCGATGGGTTCCGCGCGCGGAGCCATCGCCGAGTTTGCAGCGCCGTTCCACGCTGGCGCCGCGCCATAGCCCTGTGGGCCAGAATTGGCGGGCATCATATTGTTTTGGGGAGCAGGCATTGTTGCCGTCCCGGCATCGCCTAGATCGGAAGAGCAC
>NZ_JAVRKK010000029.1:0-22580 GCF_031962545.1 Candidatus Igneacidithiobacillus taiwanensis | reverse complement strand
AACGTAAGCGCTCGCTCTGCGGCGTTCTTTTCTTGTCCGTGATCGTTGTCCAAACTGTCGCCTCTGTTGTTTTTTGGAGGGTACGATCATGGATACAGCAAATAGCAACAACGGTGATAGGGCGGCATACTGGCAGGCGGTGGTGGACGAACAGAAGAACAGCGGATTGTCGATCCCACGCTTTTGTACAGAGCGAGGAGTCGTTCTTTCCCAGTTTTATTACTGGCGCCGCCGGCTGGTGCCGGCTGAGGGTTCCCTACGCGAGCTGGGCGCTGGTCAAAGCCCCGCTTTCGTAGAGCTCGAGTTGGACCGACAGGGCGCTGCCGGGGCGCATCTCCCCTTGGAGATTCGCCTGGACCTAGGCGCGGGCTGTACCCTTTCCATTCGCCGGGGCTGAGATGTTTTTCCCCGAGGGCCGAATCCGGGTGTTTCTTTGCCAAGCGCCGGTGGACATGCGCAAGTCCTTCGACGGGCTCTCGGCCTTGGTGCGGAATACCTTGGGCCAGGACCCGTTGTCGGGGCATTGCTTTGTCTTTGTGAACCGCCGCGCTACCCAGATCCGGGTGCTGTACTGGGATCGGACCGGCTACAGCCTCTGGGGAAAACGGCTAGAGCGCGGGCGCTTCTGGGACTGGCGCAAGCCACCGGCTGCAGAGTTGGACTGGACCCGATTGAAGCTCCTGCTGGAGGGCATCGAGGTGGGGCGACAGCGGCGTCGATATCATCGCCAAGACCGCGAAAAACTTGCAGAAACGGCAAGGTAATGCTATGATTCTGCAATGGAAACGGCAGAAATCCCGGTACCTAAAACCTACCCCGAAGCCCTCGCTGCCTGGCAATTGCAACGGGCGCTCAATGCCGCCATCCGGGAAGAATTCGAAGCAAAATTCCAAGACCTGCAGCGGCAACTCGATTGGTTCCGCTGCCAGCTCTTCGGCCAAAAAAGCGAACGCCGCGTTCCTCCCCCTCCCGTAGGACAGCTGAGCCTGGGAGAGGACTTTACCGCGGATCCGGCGCCCTCAGCCCCAGTGCGCAGCGTCGCCGCCCATACCCGTGTGGCACCGAAGCGCCCGGAAGAGCGCGCCGAGAGCCTGCCTTTCTTCGACGAAAGCAAGATTCCCACCGAAACCATCCTGCTTCCCGCACCCGAGGCAGAAGGCCTCGATCCCAGTGCCTATGAAATCATCGATACCAAGATCACCTATCGGTTAGCCCAACGCCCGGGAAGCTACGTGCTCCTCAAGTACGAACGACCCGTGATCAAGCTCCGGGAAACGGAAACCCTCCACGCTGCTCCGGCGCCGGTCGGCGTGCTGGAAGGCAGCCGGGCTGACGTCAGCCTGCTCGCCGGCGTTCTGCTCGACAAGTTCTTGTACCACATGCCCCTCTACCGCCAACACCAGCGAATGATGGCGCAGGGGCTGCGGGTCAGTCGCTCCTGGCTTACCGAACTCGTGCAGCGGTCCATCCTGCTCTTGTCCCCTATTTACCAAGCCCAGTTCGAGAGCATCCGGCAGTCCCGCGTCCTGACCATGGACGAAACCCCCATCAAGGCTGGCCGATCCGGCAAGGGCAAGATGCACCAAGGCTACTTCTGGCCCGTCTTGGGCGAGCGCCAAGAGATCTGCTTCCCCTATGCCGAAACCCGAGGAACCCTCCATATCCGCAAGTTCTTGGGTCCCCTGGAGCCAGGCACCGTACTCCTCAGCGACGGCTACGCCGCCTACACCCGCTTTCACAAGGAAAGCGAAGGTCTGGTCCACGCACAATGCTGGAGTCATAGCAGAAGAGAGTTCGTCCAGGCCGAAGCTCACGAACCCGAGCGGGTGGCCGAGGCCTTGGAGCAGATCCGTGCCTTCTACCGCATCGAAGAAGAGATTCGGGAGCAAGGTCTCACGGCCGAGGCAAAGCGAGAGTATCGCTACCGCCACACCCGGCCCAGAGTGGCGCAGTTCTTCGATTGGGTAGACCAACAGCTGCTCGATAGAGGGCTGCTACCCAGCAATCCCTTCACCAAGGCTCTTCTCTATGTCCGCAGCCGCAAGGGACCCCTCCAGGTCTTCCTGGAGGATCCCGACGTGCCCATAGACACGAACGGGGTCGAAAGACAGATTCGGCCCATAGCGGTAGGAAGACGAAATTGGATGTTCTGCTGGACAGAGCTCGGAGCCGAGCATCTCGGCATCATCCAGAGCCTCATCAGCACCTGCCGGCTCCAGGGCGTCGACCCCTACGATTACCTCGTGGACGTGCTCCAGCGGGTTGGCACGCACCCCGCCAAAGATGTGGCCCAACTCACTCCCCGATTGTGGAAAGAACACTTCGCCGAGAACCTCCTACGCTCCGATTTATACCGCATCCGCGGACGACACTGAATAACGCCGCGTGGTGACCGCTTACGAACAACAAAAAATAGCCTCTTGCATCTCATCAATCGATGGCTTGATTACCGCAGAATCAAAAAAACTAGACGCCCTCAAAGCCCATAAAAAGGGACTGATGCAGGATCTTTTCCCACGAGAAGGAGAGACGGTTCCGAGACTGCGGTTCCCGGAGTTTAGGGATGCGGGGGAGTGGGAAAAGAAAAAACTAAAGGATGCTTGTGATATTAATCCTGGTGGACAAGATTTACCTGAGAAATTTATTTATATTGATCTGGGGTCAGTTGAATCTGGGACGCTTACTGCTAGAAAAATTATCAATCTAAGTGATGCACCGAGTAGGGCGCAAAGGTTTCTACGCTACGGCGATATAATTTATCAGATTGTTCGACCATATCAGCGTAATAATTTTATTTTTAAGATTAAAGATGGTATTAGCTATGTTGCATCGACAGGTTATGCTCAACTAAGAGCCTATGAGTCAAACGATTTTCTTTATCACGCGGTTCATACTGATAATTTTGTCGCAAAAGTTATTGAAAAATGTACTGGGTCTAATTACCCTGCAATAAATTCATCAGATTTGGCGGAAATATCGATTGTTATTCCTGGCAAAGATGAACAACAAAAAATAGCCGCTTGCCTCTCATCCATCGACGACCTGATTACAGCTCAAGCCCGCAAAGTGGATGCCCTCAAGGCCCACAAGAAGGGCCTCATGCAGCAGCTTTTTCCCGTACCTGATACTATTACTGGGTGAACTAGCCGCTAATCCGTGCGGCATGAGATGACAGGAACAAGGAGCATTCATTGGAAGCCATCCGCACTATCCAACAAGCCATTGACGGCGAGATTCACCTGCAACTGCCCCGTGCCTTTTGGGGCCAGCAGGTCGAGGTCATCGTCTTGACCACTGGTACGCCAGAGGACCAGCCTGCCAAACGGGCCAAGAACAGCCTGCGCGGGGCGTTGAAAAAATATGCCAATCCCTCGTTGATCCCCTTGGAGGAAGGGGCGTGGTTGGCCGATGTGAGTGATTCCCTTCAGGGTAGTTCTTCATGAGTCTGGTGGATGCCAATGTAATTCTGCGGTATCTCCTGGACGATCACCCTGAACTCTCTGCCAAAGCCGCCGAGATTCTGGAACAACAGACCGTCACACTGCCCATCGAGGTAGCCTGTGAAGTGGTCTATGTACTGCAAAAGGTCTACAAGGTAGATCGCCAAGAGATCAAGGCACAGCTTACCAGCCTGCTCCTGGAAGGGTTGGTGCTTATGGATCACTCCGCCCGATTCTTGAGTGCCCTGAAGCTCTATAGCAGCAGCAAGCTGGATTTTGTCGATACCTTGCTATGGGCCAGTCATCTCATCGACCAGGAAACAGTCTTTACCTTTGATGCCAAGCTCCAGCGGAGCATGGGCCAAGCAACAGAGCCATAGGAACATCATGACGGACCACAAACAACTAGGGAACACCCTCTGGGCCATTGCCGACCAACTACGCGGGGCCATGAACGCAGATGACTTCCGCGATTACATGCTCTCTTTTCTGTTCCTGCGCTACCTGTCCGACAACTACGAGGCAGCCGCACAGCGAGAGTTAGGCCCTGACTATCCGGTTTTACCTGATGGGGACCGGCGCACCCCTCTGGCGGTCTGGTATGAACAGAATCCCGGTGACATCGACGCCTTTGAGCAGCAAATGCGCCGCAAGGTCCACTATGTCATCGAGCCAGATTTTCTCTGGGGCAGTATTGCCGAGCTGGCCCGCACCCAAAACTCCGAACTCCTGCATACCCTGCAAGAGGGATTTGACTATATCGAAAACGAGTCCTTTTCCAGCACCTTTAACGGGCTGTTCACCGAGATCAACCTGAACTCCGAAAAGCTCGGCAAAAGCTATGCGGATCGCAATGCCAAACTCTGTACCATCATCACCAAGATTGCCGAGGGCCTGGCGGAATTCTCGACGGAGCGGGATAGCCTGGGGGACGCCTATGAATACCTCATCGGCCAGTTTGCCGCAGGGTCCGGCAAAAAAGCCGGAGAGTTCTATACCCCGCAACAAATCTCTACTATCTTGTCCGGGATCGTGACCCTGGACAGCCAAGACCCCACTACCGGCAAAAAGAAGCATCTGGAGAGCGTCCTGGACTTTGCCTGTGGCTCTGGTTCCTTGTTGCTCAATGTCCGCCACCGCATGGGAGCCAATGGCATTGGCAAAATCTACGGCCAAGAGAAGAACATTACCACCTACAACCTCGCCCGGATGAACATGCTCCTGCATGGAGTCAAGGACTCCGAGTTTGAGATTTACCACGGCGATACCCTCACCAATGAGTGGGATTATTTGCGGGATAGCAACCCGGCCAGAAGTCCCAAGTTTGACGCCGTTGTTGCCAATCCGCCATTCAGCTACCGTTGGGAGCCCACCGATGCCTTGGCCGATGACATGCGGTTCAAGAATTACGGACTGGCACCCAAGTCCGCTGCCGACTTTGCCTTTTTGCTCCACGGCTTTTACTACCTCAAGCCAGAGGGGGTCATGGCGATCATCCTACCCCATGGGGTACTGTTCCGGGGCGGTGCTGAGGAGCGAATCCGCACCAAGCTCCTCAAGGACGGGAACATCGATACCGTCATTGGGCTGCCTGCCAATCTGTTCTTTTCGACCGGCATCCCCGTCTGCATCCTGGTCCTCAAGAAGTGCAAGCGTCCTGATGACGTATTGTTCATCAATACCGCCGAACACTTTGAGAAGGGCAAACGCCAAAATCACTTGCGCCCAGAGGACATCCAGAAGATTCTCGATATCTACCAGTACCGCAAAGAAGAAGAGCGCTATTCCCGCCGTGTTGCTATGCGGGAGATCGAGGAAAATGGCTACAACCTCAATATCTCGCGCTACGTCAGTACGGCAAAGCCCGAAGAGGAGATTGACCTACAAGCAGTCCACCGGGAACTGCAAGAGATCGAGCAAAGCATCCAAGAGGCCAAGGAACGGCACAATGGGTTTTTGCGGGAGTTGGGGTTGCCGGAGTTGCTGTAGCGACAAAGTGACCAGCATCACTGGGCTGGTAATCCTAACAATAGAGCAATCAAGGGAGAAAACATGCAAGCGGTCGCAAACACAAAATCTACAAAGCACACCAAAATCCTGAGCATCCGCGAGATCGCCTGGTGGTGGCTTGGCGATTCGATGAAGGACTATCTACGCGATGATGAAGGCTATGTTTGGGCCGATCTTCCTGTAATCCAGCGGGGCTTTGTCTGGCACGCTAATAAAATCGAGAGACTTTGGGATTCCATAGCTACAGGATTCCCACTTGGTTCTTTAATGTTGCAAAAGCAAAAAGATAGCGATCCGAAAACCGCAAGGAAGGACGGCGCTGATAGCTCAGTGTCGTTGAATCGTTCCAAGATTCGTCCTGGTGAGGAGGAACAGTTCTTTTTACTGGATGGGCAGCAGAGAGCAACCTCCATCGCGTTAGGGTTCAAAGATGTGTGGTCTGTTCCCCAGGCGGTAACGGATGATGGGTGGCGCACACTCTGGGTAGATATTGGCAAGGTGGATTTGGGGGATGATCGGAGTTTTCTCTTCCGCGTTACCAGTAAGTCCCATCCATGGGGCTTTTCCCGCAGCGCTGAAAAAAGCTCCGTACCAACCAGGTTGACAGCCGACAAAATGCGATCAGCCCATACTTTTTTCAAATGGGCAGCGGGGCAGCTTCAGAGCTTTGAGGAGTACAGGAGCCATTTTCCAGAGAACATAGAGACCCTAAAGCCTTATCAAGTTCCTCCATATCTCTCCCTGCCATGGGACTGCGAAGCACCTGTGCCACTACCTTTGTTGATGCAGGTACTGATGGAAGTTGGCAGCATTGACATCAATAGAGTCAAACAGGGGCTGCTCCAAAGGTTGCAAGGATTGGCCTTATGGAGAATCTATAGGGCCAAAACCGAAGATGCCAGTATCAACTTGGGCCTCGATAAGATGGAGAGAGTTGATCAGATCTTGGGCGGCACCGATAGTGACGCTGGGACTGCATTTGAGATACTGATCAATGGCTTGGACTCGGCACTAAGTGTAGCTGAGATTCCCGCTCCAGTTCTTGATATTGATACGGTAGAGAGTGAGCACAACCCATCGGACAGTCAGAGTGAAAACAAAAAAGACGATAACGACCCGGCCTTCAACCTTTTTGAACGGATCAACACCCAAGGGACCGCTCTCACAGCCGAGGATATTAATTACTCGATGCTCAAGTCTGCATGGCCCGATGCTGCAGAAGTAATTGAGGATATTCTTAGGGATAAATACTTAACTAACCCAACAAAAATGGCCTCTATCCTTGTGCGGTTGGTACTCTTGATGGATACCAACGAAAAGAAAAGAGAGGTAACTACAGGATTAAACATATCTCAATTTAGAATTGCCAAGAGAAAATACGAAGAATCAGGCAAATCCCTAGGTGAGAGAGTTAAAGAATTAGCCTCTGACGCTGTCAATCTGTTATGGGAGACCTTTGTAATTAAAGGAGAGCAAGCAAGTGTAAACGACTGGCGCTTGCCTTCAGTGCTTGCTGTAAACCTTATTAGGGAGAATGATTCTCTAATAATAATTCTTATTCTATGGTTGCTCTATACTGAAAAGTATCTCCGACATCGATTAGATTCTGAGCAATATTATAGAAGAGCGCTCGGATTCATTACTGCTATCGCGTGGTTTTCGCCAGACAAAGCAACTTGTGCTAATATTATTGGAGATAATCTTATAGATATAATCCAAGACGGTAACGCTGAAAATCGGGAAGCAGATCTGTTAAACTTTTTTTGCAGAGAGAACTATAAACAATTATTATGCCACACAAAGGATAGAGCCGCAGCTTGGCTACCGGAACCTTCTGAGTTCAACAAGCTGCTGCTAACATACAAAAAAAAGAAACAAAAATATTTTTGGCATCTATACTTTGAAGATGTAGTTGAAGGTGGGAATAGCCTTATAAACACATTCATTGAAAAACAATCTAAACTAAATAATAAGAATGTTGCATATAAGCTATTTGAAAACCTGATCCAGAATCGACGACTGCTATTTTATGCGCAAAGAGTTTTTGTAAATAACGCCTTTTCATGGTTTGACCCAACAAAGATCGACCGAATAGAAGATCATAATGTTCCCTGGGATCTTGATCATATCCTTCCCTCAAACTGGTTCGATAATCGCTCCACTTATGCGCCTGTACCTGAATATCTAAAACCTTGGAGGAACAGTAATGGCAATATGAGAGTCTGGCCTGCAGAGGCCAATCGATCAAAAGGCGATGACTTTGTATTAGAGCAGGATCTTCAGTTGCCTGAATATGGTCTTAGCTACACAAATCTGCTAGAGAATTGCTGCATACCGGGAAATTCTGAGTTTCTGATACTGGCAAAACTAAGGAAAAATGATTTTTTTGCTAACGAATTTGAAGCTAATTGTGATAGGTTTTTGCAAGCTGCAATTCATCGAACATTTTTTATTTATCAGTTATGGTATCAAAACCTTGATATAAGTAGCTTTTGTCCAACACTAACGCAAGATTGTGATAAAATGGGATAAGCAATGTCTCCTGAACTACAGAAAAAACTTATCGATGATCACCCTGAGCTTTACCGTCATGAGTTACCATTCGGCATTGAATGTGGCGATGGTTGGTTTGATCTTCTAGATCAACTCTCCTCCCAACTCGAATGCCTGGCTGGGGATATTCCAAAAAACTCAGAGCACTATCCCTTTGCCACCCAGGTCAAAAGCAAATTCGCTTTTCTTTGCTGGTACGGTGAAAACCTGACAGATGAGATGGAGGCCACAATCGAGGAGGCTAGTCAGCGCTCTAAAGTCAAATGCGAGACCTGCGGCAAGCCTGGTAAGGTAGTCCAGAAAAAACGATGGTATGTAGTTTGTTGTGAAGAGCACGCTTGAGTTGGAGGTTGAACCCCAGAATATGAATTATGTCTATGCTAGCGCCTCACCACATTCTCCACAAAAGCGCCATTTTTGCTCAACAGGGGTTCCGCATTGCGGGCAAAACTTGGGGCGCTTGGAATTTGTCTGCGTAGGGGAGGACGGAGCAGCTACCACTACATCGGTATCCTGTTTGCGGATTGCCTTTACCAGTGATTCGCCGGATAGGTGGGTGTAGCGTTGCAGCATCTGGGCGGTTTTGTGGCCGGTAATGGCTTGGACGACGGCGGCATTGTTTCCCTGCTCAAAGAGGCGACTGGTGGCTTCGTGGCGTAGGTCATGGAATCGTAGGCCATCTATACCGGCTACCTTGAGGGCTTTGAAAAAAGATGCCCGCATACCGTCTTGGTTGAGGTAGCTCCACACGCGGGCCGTATGCTTGGTCTTGGCATGTTGACGGCGCAGGGCCTCTTCGGCCCTCTCGGACAGCGGGATGATTCGCCCTCTTTTGGTTTTGGTAATCTCTGCAGGCAGCTTGATGGTGTGCTTGTCAAAATCCACCCATGACCACTCCAGGGCGAAAATTTCCCCCTGACGCATGGCGGTTTCAATGGCGATAATAACGAAATCGGCCAGTTCTGGGTTTTTGGCAGCACAAGCGGCTAACATTCGCTCTTCTTCGTTACCGACCAGGCGGCGATCTCTAGCATCCTCTACTTTGGGTTTGCGGACTAGCTGGGCGGGGTTGATCAGGTCGGTGAACCCCCACTCTTTGCGGGCAATGTTGAACAAGTGGGAGATAACCGCAACATAAAGCCGGATACTACTAGCGGATTGCCCCGCCTTTTCCAAAGCACGGATCGCAGCGGCCAGTTGCATACTGTTAAAACTGGAAAAGGGGGTTGTTTGCCAGATGCTACTTTGCCACCAACGAATGATGCCCTCATCTCGCCGGATGGTTTTTTTCGCTTTGCTTGGCAATACCTCTGCTTTGTATCTCTCCAAAGCTGCTTTGAGGGTCAAATCCCTAGCCAACAGGCTTTGATAGACTTGTTCGGGTGCCTGGGTATCCCATTTTGCTTCTACCTGCGTTGCCCACGCCAAGGCTTCTGCCTTGGTATCAAAGGTCTTGGAGATGGATGGATAACCCGTTTTGCGAATCTGCGCCCGCCAGTATTTGCCACTCTTGAAAACCGATGCCATCTGCTCACCTTGTTATCATGGTATACCATGATTGTTGCCATAGGTGAGAGAAGAATCAAGCGAGAAAAATAGTACTACAGGATGCGATCTGCACCGCTTAAAATCCGCAG
Organism: Candidatus Igneacidithiobacillus taiwanensis; assembly: GCF_031962545.1. Lineage (NCBI taxonomy): Bacteria > Pseudomonadati > Pseudomonadota > Acidithiobacillia > Acidithiobacillales > Acidithiobacillaceae > Igneacidithiobacillus > Candidatus Igneacidithiobacillus taiwanensis. The sequence goes on along the minus strand of NZ_JAVRKK010000029.1, from coordinate 12,940 downwards.
GTATAAGCCCCCTGCACGGCCTGTGTAGTTCTTCTCAAATTGGGTAGTTTTTGGTGAAAAATAGTAACATCCAGTAAACCAGAGTAAAACAGGAAAATCAGTTGATTAGAGCTAACTACATGATTACAAAAGAGTTTTTTTTACGCAATCATAATCCGCGTGTCCGGGGTTCGAGTCCCTGAAGCGCCACCAATAAATCAATAAGTTACGTTAGTTATCCGGTTCCTCCCCATCGCTGCTGTGACATGTTTGTGACGTGCTGCTTTTGGTCTCCACCTGGGCGTTCCCTGCGTAAAGATGGAGATGCTCAGGGGCCAAGTGAGCGTATCGACGCACCATCTCCACAGACTCCCACCCGCCAAGCTCCTGAAGGGCGTGCAAAGGCGTGCCCGCCTGAACATGCCAGCTTGCCCAGGTATGTCGAAGATCGTGCCAGCGAAAATCCGAAATACCAGCCCTGCGTAGAGCCTTACCCCAAGCCCGTGTGTTTGTTTGCAAGACGGGATTCCCTTGATACGTAAAAACGTATTGCGGGTGCTTACCCTTTTGTCGCTTCAGAATCTGCACGGCCTGATCGTTTAGTGGCACACCTATTGCTTTTTTGGCTTTCGCCTGATCCGGATGAATCCAGGCAACACAACGATCCAGGTCTAGCTGTGACCATTGCAAACCAGTTACATTTGCTTTACGCAGCCCGGTAACTAGGCTGAATTCTGCCATGTCGCGAAGATGGGCAGGAAGCTCGTTTAACAGTCTTTGTGCTTCGTCCTTGGTTAGCCAACGAATGCGACGCTTTGGCTCTGGAAGTTGGCGCAACATCGGTGCTTGAGGAATCCAACCCCATTCAACGGAAGCTCGCAATATCGACCGGATCAAGGCTAAGTATCGGTTGGCCGTTGCTGGCGTGGTTTCTTGCCTTTTTTGGTGAACAATGTTCAGCACGGTTTCGCGATCAATTTTTTTGAGCGGAACACCGCGAAGAAATGGCTGCAACCACCGCAATTTTTCTATGTCGTGTTTGAAATCGGCTTTATGTGTGTGTTCTTTGAGCCATCTGGCACCCGCATCGTCCCAAAGATAATCTGGGGTTTCGTTCAGTTCCGCTTGACGCCAGAGATCGGATTTAAGTCTGTCATGGAGTTCCTGGGCTTGAGTTTTGATGGATGTGCGAGCAGATCGTCTAATTCGCTGACCTTTCGGAGTGGTAATATCGATCCACCAAGTTTTTCCTCTTTTGTAGAGCATGAATCCTCGGGTTTGTGCATCACCTGATTTTCAGGATAGAGGGACTGGAGATAGGCGACAAGATCGTCCTCCAGGAAGGCCCAGCACTTCCCCGGCTTGGCTCCCCGGACTTCGCCTCGGGCAGCTTTCCTGCGCAATGTCTCCTTGCTGACCTTGAGAAAAGCTGCGGCTTCCTCAAGGTCCAGGGTCCGTCTGTAGGGATATGGTGCAGGCATGGCAAATCTCCCTCACATGGGGTGGTGCGGCATGAAAACGGGGCCGCCTGCCGGTGGGTGGCGAACGCTCACGACAAGGCCCTCCCCAAGGCATCCAGTAAGGCAGCCTCATCCAGATCCAAGGGACGGTCCAGACCCGCTTTCTCGAAGATCAAGTCGATCATCTCGCCTGATAGCACGACCGTGAGGGAGTCAATCCGGCCCCGGTCAGTCTGTTCCGCCGCCGTGTCCGGCCTGGCTTCTGGCTCCTGTGCATCTTGCCGCTCGAATCTGGTCCGATTGGGCTCTGACTCCAACTGGTCCGCTGCCGGGCTCCAGCTTGTCGGAACATCCTCAACGTCCCCGGCATCGCCTGAATCTTCCGCTGTATCCTGATCGCTGGGCCGGGAACTGGCCGGGGTTTCGGCTTCCCAGCCTGGCTCTGACTTTTGGTCGGCATGGTCCGATCGGGCGGTGGTACTCGCCAGGGCATCGGCAAGGCTCATGCCGCCCTGCACCCGTGCCAGCGCCGCCGCCTTCTCGGGATCGGCTTGCCAGGATTGGAGCGTCCGCAAGTCGCTCAGAGATAAGCTTCGCCCCTGGAGTTGCAGCGCAGCCTCCAGTTCATAGCGGTCGGCTTCCTCATTCAGCAAGGCGCGAGTGTAGGGCTCGCCTTGGGCAATCCGCACGCGCACTGCCTCCAGAATGGCTTGCCGTTCATCGGCGAGCCAGGGCTTCATGCGCAGCAGATCGCGTTGACCAATCTCATCGATCGGCATACCGATCCGATTAGAAATCTCCAGGGCTTCGGGGCTGGCAACATTCAGAATTTGCTGCAACCATCCCAGAGATCGTCCTAGCCGCCGAGCCAACTCCCGCATAGGTACGCCAGTCTCATCCATGAGCTTTTGCAGTGCCCTCGCGGTATCCAGCGGACTCATATCTTCCCGCGCCAGATTTTCCACCATCTGCATTTCCAGCCGGTCATGTTCCGACTCGGGAGCCACCAGCACTGCCGGAATCCGTGCCAGGTCATACCCCTTGCGCTGACAGGGCTCCCCCGATTGCAGGGCGATTTTGGCGGCACGCCAGCGCCGCTCGCCGGTGACGATGCGATAGCGGCCACTGCCCAGAGAGCGCACGGTAATGGGCTGGATGACGCCGTGCGCCAGGATGCTGCCCGCCAATTCCTCCAGTCCATGCGGGTCATCCCCATCGGGCATCCCCGAGATGCGCCGTGGCTGGTCGGGGTCCGGCTCGATGGCATCCAGCGGCAGGAACTGATAGACCGATTGGGGCTTGTCCGTGGGCTTTTTGGCTACAGCGGCCTCCAGGTCCTGGATTGCCATCCTGGTGACATTGTTCTGAATCGCCTTGCTGATATCGACCTTAGCCATGTGCTGTCTCCTCCTGGGTTTCTGTGTCGTCTGCCGCCAAAACCTGTTCTGTGAGCTTCTTGCAGACCACCGCCCACATTGCCGCTGCGGGGTCACTGCGGTCGTAATCCCATACTGGCTTTCCGTCTTTCAGGGCATTGGGAACGAGGGTGCGTGCCGTCAATTCTTCCGGAAGCATGTGCGGCCCCGCCGCAGGGGAACGGCGGAGCGTGTCCAGAATCGCTTCCTGATGGGTAGAGTTCTTGATGCGCTTGTTGACCACGAGCCGCAGGGCCAGAGGAATCTCCTGGGAAATGTTCGTCCAGATTTGCAGCAGGCCTGCGAGACCCTGGATTGCCTGAATCTCCGGCTCCAGAGGAACCACCAGCAATCCGCCCTGTTGCATGGGAACCACCTGCCGTGCCCCCACGGCGGGCGGGGTGTCGAACACCACCAGGTCGTAATCAAGAGAGTGCAGCCGGTGCAGTGCTATTTGAGCCTCTTCCTCGGATTGCTTTTCCACCTCAGCCGCGAACTCATTGCCGGGCAGCACGTCAAACGACATGCGCGACGCAATGGGCTTGGGAACGGGCGATTCATCGTCCCACAGATCCAGAACCGTGCCCTCTTCGTATCGCGCTCTCCCGGTTGCCAGAAAGGTCGCGTTTCTTTGGCCGTCGAGATCGACCAGCAGCGTTCGTACTCCCCTGGCCCGCGCGGCGTATTCCGCGATGTGCAGGGACATGGCGGTTTTCCCAACCCCGCCCTTCTGGTTCGTTACCGTGATGAACTTCATGAGGAATCCCCCTTGTTCGCAAGAGCTTTCGCCCGCCGTTCCCGTTCGTAGGCAGGCGGATATTGATACCAGGCCCACCAGTAGAGCATCGTGTAGCAGAGGCTCGACACGCTGATCTTTTCCTTGGCGGCCAGGGCCTCCAGCCGCATGGCGGTCTCGTACCGGACACGCACGTTAGCTTGCATCCAGCCCGTGACCGTTTTGCTGCCTCTATCCAAGATCCCGAAAGTCCGATCCTGGTTTGGCCGCCAACGGAGGCCAGATTTCCACGGCGCTTCGCGCAGGAACTGCTCCGCGCAGTCCTGAACCATGGACTTAAGCGTCTTTCCCAGGGCAAAGGCCAGCGCCTTGGTGTACAGGTGCAGCTTCACGGGCAGGCGGGTAGCGACTTCGGCATACCGACTGCCCCCTGCTTGCCGCACACGCAGGGGCTCCGGCTCCGTTGGTACCGCACTGGGGGTATAAGCACTGAACGAGGCTGCCTCATTTGCGTAGCCCTGATGCTTTTTGGAAAGCCCCATCAATCCCCCTTCCGTAACCAGAATTGACTGCCGGGGATGATCCAGTACGGTTGTGCCGCTTGCAGAATATGGCCCTGAGACACCGGCCCGTAATAGCTGGAATCGAAGGCATAGTTCCCCGGCGCATAGAGCCAGACCTGACCGCTTTTGAGGTGGTAGGTGCCGAATGGGTAATGAATGATGGCGCTCCGGCCACCCGGGGTGCGCCGGTCCACACGCGAATTGGGCAGGTAGCGACCGTCTACCCAGACTCCCTGACGGGAGAGCGTGACCGTCTGGCCGGGCAATGCCCCGATTTGCTTGATCCAGGGCTGGTTTTGGGGAAACCAGTGATCCCGGAGACCTTCGGCCACCGCAGGATGCGTGGTGGGATCGGGAAGCTCGACTTCCACCAGTTCCCCATCGTGCAGCGGATAGGGATTGCCGATGAGCCGGTAAAGCCCTAATGGCTCACAGGTGGACTGGTTCAATACCAGGCGCTCGTGCTGCATCCAGATCCCCACACCAGCGGCCAGGCACAGCAGGGTGATGGTTGCCCAGAACCACCACCAAAGCAGCCGTTTTCCCCAAGCTCTGGCGTTCTTCACAGGCCCCTCCAGTGCTGATCAAAGGGGCGAAGGCCACGAGCCGACACGCAGGCATCGGCAGCATATTGGGGTCGGTATTTCGAGAGCATCCGCTCCGAACGCTCGCTCAAATAATCCGGGCCACGCTCTGCGATTACGGCCCGCTCCACGACGGCTGCGGGTATGCCAAAGCGCAGGGAAGCCCGGCGAAAGACCTGCTTCTTGGGCATGTCGGTACGGTCGAGCACCCAGCAGGCCCAGCGTACCGCCTCATGTATTGCCGCGTTTTCTCTACCGTTCATGAATAGTTCCCCTTGTCCCGTAGCCGGTCCCGAATTTCCTGCACCTTCCTTCCGTGGCGATCCAGAACCCAGGCCATGGGAACAAAGAACAGCCGGAACGGAAGGAAAAACAGGGTTTCCAGATGCGTGGCGGTCCAGAGCAGGACCCCGGCCACCTTGCGGGGGCCGGGACGCTCGAAGTACCGGATCAGTGCAGCATCCCATTTTCGGAATAGCGCTTTCGCTTTCATGCACTGGGTATAGACCGAGCGGGTCTGAGATAGCGCAGGCATCATTGGTTCACCGCGAAGAGAACGGGCACCCCCAGAAAAGCTCCCCAAGCCTTGGCAGATGCCCGCTGAATCGCCGGGATGTCTGTGCCCCTGGCCCACCAGTCGTTTGCGGGAGCCAGGAGGATTTGTGGCCGTTGGAACGCCAGATTCAGCGCAGGCCACATCAGCAGTTGCTCGTAACAAATCAGATACCCCGCCCGCAGGGTCCCCACCTTGGTCATTTCCGGTTTCCGGGAAAAGGGAGCCATGCGAAAACTTCCCTCGGGTTGCCAGGGGTGCCACATGGAGAATGGGACGGGGATATGATCGGGGAGCACATGGGTCTGTCCATCGTGGATCTGCACGAGCGCGTCAACGTAGCCGCGACCGTGGGGGGCGAAGGTCCCCACAAAAACCGTCTGGCTCCTGTGGGCGGCAGTCCAGCGAACCACAGGCCTCCAAATGGCTTCTGTCCCGGCACACCAGGGGCCAGCTACCATCTCTGGCAGCAGAACGACATGAACACCCTTGTGCAGCAACGCCATGGTGCCACGCTCCAGCCGCATCGAGGCCTCGATGTAGGACAGTGGCGAATCCAGATGCCCCAGGTTGGTGTTCACCCCTACCCATCCAACAGGGGCGTGAGAACCTGCCGCCAGCGCGAATGAGCCCGCCCACAAGGTGGCCGTTGTGCTGAGTCCAATCGCCAGTCCCGCAGCCGCCTGTTTCCGGCCCAGGGTTGCGAAGGCGATTCCCAGAATCACCAGCATGACACCCGCCCATCCCGCTGAAATAGCGCCCAGCCAGGGCGAGGTCCATCCGATGATTCCCAGCGGAGGGAAGATGGTGGAGATGGCGGACAGAAAAACCGTGGTCAACACTCCGGCGAAAGGTGCCGGAAGCAACGAAATGGCTTGTTTGAAAATACGGCCATAGAAAAGATAAGGGAGCGCGAAGATCAGCGAAGAACCAGCCCAGAAGGCCAAGCCCAGAAATACACCGGCAGTGGGGAAGAAAACCGCCGTCCCATGAATCAGCCCCCAAGTCGTTGCCAGGTGATAGCCGAGCATCAGCAGAAACGGTCCTGCCCAGCCACGGGAAGCAACGACGGGAATCGCCACCAATGCTGCCGGAGCCAGCCAAATGGCGTGAGGCCAGGCGAACCAGCCGATAGCAGTGCCGATCAGAAACGGGGGTAGGTGATGGGTGACTTGCTTCATGTCTGGGTATAGACCGACAGAAGCCGAGATCGCGAAGCGGGCGAGTTTCCGAAACTCACTCCCCGTCGCCGAGGAGAGCGCAGGCCTCACGCCAAAGCCAACGACACGGCAGTGACTGCCCGGCAGTCACCCCATCGCCGGGGATGCAGGCGAAGCGAGGGCTGCATCACGGCTCTCAAAAACCGACAACCACCGCTCTATTTCCTCTTTATCTTGCGTTCCAATCTGAGTGGGGTAGTAGCTCCCAACAATTCGCTTCGTGGGGAACGTGCCAGGTTGGGTGGATCAACTTGGAGCCTTCGGCAGGTGGCTGCCGGGCAGCCACCCCATCGCCGGGGAGGCAAGCGAAGCGGGCACTGCGACACAGCGGGTGGAATCCCGGATTCCACCCGCAGCACGGGGATGAGTAGGCATTGATTTTCTCCGGGGCCTGACTTACCCTGAGGTACATGAGATTCGTGGAACTTGATTCGCAGAGGTTGCAGGCTGCCGAGAGGGAGTGGTCGTCGGCGGTAGGCGGCGAGTATTACTCTGATACAATACAGAACATATTGCAATCAAACAGTTATGGCAGAATATCTGATAGGCCTTCTTACCAGCCTACCTATTATGGCGTTGAGGATGATGGGCGCCTTCTTGCCCTCGTTCAAATTGTGGTTTCCGGCCACGGGGTTCTAAAAACCTTTAAGGTCCTTGACTTATTGTTGGCTCCTGGAAGTAACGCTTTCGAGAAAAGGGTTCGCGTCAAAATTGTCGTGAATGTTGTGGTTGGAATTCTCGCTTTGGCCAGCAGCCTAACTGAGGATGGAAAAAAAATACGGGTTGTGAAGATCTACGGTCGATCCAGTGAGATTTTGAGCGTTCTGAAGGTGATGGCCGAAGAACTGGCCGATGCAGTCGAGGAGATAGGTTTTGGTGTTGCCATGGAGGGTGGATGGCTGTCTTTCTACCCCGTGGCTAAGGTTGAAGAGGAGATGGAATGATTAAGACATTTACCACAGGTGCTGATGTCTCGTGGTTTCGGATGTTTCAGAAAAAGCACGAACAAGCTCTTATCCGTCGATTGGAGGATGTCCTCACTAAGATTGAGGATGGCGGAGTTAATCTAGGTGATGTTTTTTCTGCGCCGCCTGAATCCGAAGATATGCGGCGCGCTGCGTAGTGCGTGCTGTTGTTTGCTGTCGCTTCAAGCGACCTATCCGAACTCTTTGCTCGGCAATCCGGTAGCCCGCTTCAAGACCAGTAGCGGATAGTAGTTCTCGTCTCGTACTGTCCCTGCGGGCCAGGGGAAAAGCCCAATCACGGAGAATCCGACGAAGATGGGAATGGCAAACAGATTGGCGAAAGTGAAAATCCAGAGAGGCGCCGTTGTCGGCAACGACAACTCCTGCCACATGCCCGTGAAGTTGACCAGCAGCCCGCCAACCAGGGCAGATGCAAAAAACCCCAATCCAATCCAGGAAGGCCGCAGACTCGTCACATCAATCCACCGCATGGGTTGAGACACCGGCATATCCTGAATCATCTTGCGCATCCGTCCCCCGCCATCACCGGCGAACAGGGAACCCAGCGTCTCTTTTCTCGGTTCCCGGAGAGGTAACAGGGAAATCATTGCCAGTAGGGCAACACACACCATTTCGCCATCGACGAAGCCCCCTCTCGGGTTGCCAGAAGCCAGGGTTCCTACAAAACAGGCCAGTACCCCAATGACCAGCGGTAACATCAAAAGGCTTGCCCACCTGGGGAAGGCGATGCACCGCAGAAAATACTCCCGCGCGAGCCTCTGGGCCTCCCAGTTTGATGATGTGTCCTTGCCTACAGCACCGCGCGCTGCGCGGAGCATGGTGGCGAGCCCATATCCATCACCCACCATCCAGTACATCATCCAGAATGCCGCCGCTCCGGCAGCCCCATCGTATGCTTGCATAACCTCCACCTTTCGGCCAAGAGCGTAGATCGGGCACTCCAATCAGAACCGCGATAACCAGCCCTTGGCCTTGGCTACCAATCCGCCTGCACCGCCACCGGCCATGGCCCAATCCCGATTGAACTGCGCCTTGAGTTTTTCGAGATCCGCACCATTCAGCAGCAGGCCCATCTCCCGATTGTCCTCAAGACTCGTCTGGGTGAAGTTCTCGGAGCCGATGAACGCCAATCTATTACCTACGATCATCTTGGCGTGCATGTAACGAGGCTTGACCGGCATTAGTCGGACTTGGCAGCCATGGTTCTGTAAGAAAGCTACGTCCTGCTTGTCCTGGGCATTGATGCTGGCGGGCAGGATCAGACGAAGATCCTTGCCCTTGGCCGCCAGCGCATCAAGAATGGGTCGATAAGGTCCGAGTTCTTCGCTCTCCACGTCGATAGGGCCGGGCTGATTGATGACCTGGAGCAACTGCGCGGCAGACGTGCCGGGTGAGAGCACCAATGTCTGGTGTACCCAGGCCGGTACTCGCTGACGGTTCCAGTCTGCGTTGAATACAGCCTGAACCGCCCGCACTACATCAACGCTGCGTGTAACATACAGGTATTCCCGATTCCGGTGAAAAGCAGACCAGTCAAAGTTCGCCGTGCCGATCTCGGCTTCGTGGCCGTTCACGCAATACTTCGCGTGATAGAACGCATATCGGTCGCCGTGGCTCACAAAGCGGCTCGGGACATACCGGAAATGCGCTCCCGTCGCTTCAATGGCGCGGACTTCTTTTCGCACCTGCCAGGGCTTCATCCCGTAGGGCTTCGGCTCCACCATGATCCGCACGTCTACCCCACGGCGCACCGCATCGCGGACAGCCGCGAGAATCTTTCGGTCGTCCAGATAATAGACGCCAATATCCAGCTCGTGGTGCGCCGACTGAATAACTTGCATAACCGGGGAGACCCCAGCATTGGGTTCAATGAATAGGGACATCGCTAACCTCCTGGAATATCCGCCGATAAATTAGACCTGGATACACTAGGAACTCGTTGTCGTTCAAAACATCGGCCAGGACGATGGCCCCGTCCTTGCCCTCTGGAGCGATCCCCGCAAACTCTCCGTAGTCGCCGTTGGCATAGCGAAGAAAGGAGAAAATCTCGCATCCGCGATACCAGCCAATCACCGGGCCGTGCTCGCAAACGCGATGGCCTTGTTCTTTCCGCAGCGTCATTCCGCCCACTCCACAATCACCCGCCGCCCCTGCCCCCGGACGATTCGGTATCGCGCCTTCGCAAACAGTCGAGAAATCGAGTAGCACACCGTCGGCATCTAATGCGATTTTCACGATGAAACCCTATCCACGGTTCGAGACTCGGGATGTCTTTCTGCCCAGCGCCAACCATCACACCAGGCGTTCCGAAAGGCGCGGGACCAAGACAAACGCCCGTCAACTTTCCGAATGTCCGCGTAGGGACAACAGAAAATGGATTGCCCATCTCGATACGCCACGACACCCTTCCGAAAAGCCCCCGCCAAAGCAGGATTAACGTATGTATCGCAGGGAGAATCCATAATCACACCCAACCGTTCACATCACCTGTCGTCCACTTCGCTCGCAGCGTTACCCACCGCGCCATGAATGCGCACCATCTTCTCCCTGCGGCCCGCGCAATCCACACAGCGAACCGCCATTACGGCGGCTACGCGAGCCTTGGGGATGATCTCACCGCAATCCAGACAGTAACGATTGCCGCTGCTGTCCTCGTCCGGCTCTTCCATAGGCACGGCCCGAAACCGGGCCAGCGCCAGATCCCGTTCCCGTTGCTCATGCTCTGCGGCAATATCGGCAATATCTCCGTGAATCATGCGATGATCACCCCTCAGAATCGCACACGGGCAAGCTGGCCGCGTGGCTGGCACAGGGGTTCCGCTGTCGTGATAAACGGAATCTCGTCATCCGGGAACTCTTCGGAAGGTGCTGGTTCCATTCCGCCTCCGCCACCACCTTGGTGGCTACCTCGCGGTTCTTGCCCGTCGTCGCGGTGGCCACCCACCAACTGGAGCCGGTCCCCACGAATTTCCGTGGTGTATCGGTCCTGACCGTCCTTGTCGGTCCACTTGCGCGTCTGTAACCGGCCCTCGATGTAGGCTTGGCTACCCTTGCGCAGGTATTCCCCCGCGATCTCTGCCGTCCGGCCCCAGAAAACCACCCGATGCCATTCCGTGCGCTCCTGCTTGTTGCCGTCGCGGTCCTTGAAGGTTTCGGATGTCGCGACATTCAAGGTCGCAACGGCGGTTCCATCCGGCATATACCGCATTTCCGGGTCCCGGCCCAGATGGCCCAAAAGAATCACCTTACAAACTCCTGCCATGACACTCTCCTTTTTCGATTAACCAAACAAACCCAACTGCTGGGTGGGGGCCGAACCGACTGGTTCCCGGCTGGGACCATCCCACCAATCGAGGAGCAGCCTCTTTGTTTCCGACTGATCTCCGTACTGCCTTTCCCAGCGTTCCAGCCAGGCCCTGCGCACCTCTATCCAGTCACGGGGAAGCGACAGCAAGAAGAGGGCGCGATCTTCGGGCTTGGAGAAGTCATACACTGGCATGGGCTTCCGTTGCTGGAGAGTGATGGGTTGCCAAGGTTCCAACACCCCACGCGCTCCAGACGTAGGGCTTTGCGGCCATCAGCCGATAGCCCTTGCGGTGGAGTTCTCGGGGCGTCGCCCAAAAATCGACGGTTCCCTGAATGTGCAACATGGTCTTCCCTGCGATATCCGAACAGCCGAGCACGGGAAGGGATTTGCCGTCGGGGCGGCGGATAATGCCTGCCAGTCGAGGTAACATGATGGCCATCACATCACCGCCTTGTACTGGGTCCACCCATCGGCAGGCATCTCCTCCCAGAGGATGACCTTACGGACCTGCCCGGCCCGGCCAATCATGGCGTTCAGGTCGGTGATGGTGGTAGAGCGATCGAAGAGGAAGGTCAGCACGGCGCCATCCCGATAGGATACGACGACCGCTGACGGATTGTGGCGAGGGGATGCGTGAGGCGTCAGTCCCCGGACAACCCTGTCATTACGGAGGTCAGGCCAGATGCTGGCTGACTCACCATTGATTTTGGCCCGTTGCATGGCGGTAGATCTCCATGTGCCGCGCCCGGGAGGGCGGCTTCGATAGACCATTAAAGCAAAGATTTAATCTGAAATCAAGCCCGGCTTTAATAAGAGAGCACAAAAACGCTTCTATGGCTAGCGCGGCAATGCTTATGATGCTAGGTTAGGCGCAAAAGGTTTACATTGTCCGGGAGAAGGTTTCCTTAGGCTTTGGTAAAAGTTTACATAGGGGCGTGGTTCCACCCTCGTCGGTTTGTGCTACTCTTGTCGGAGAAAGATAGCTCTCAGTCTGGCCCTCTCCCTCCCGCCGAACAGTTCAACCGATACCCGTCCGACGCTCAGAGGGTCATTCTGGAAATGGCCCAAGAGGAGGAACAAAAGCGCAGGATCAGGCCGCCCTTTCCAGAACCTCAGATGCGCCCTGATCTACGGTATGCACATGCACAAATCGCAGGCCGTGCTCATCCGCCTCCCGTTCCACCTCGGCAATATTCTCTCTAACGGAAAGGCGCAAGGCATCGCTCAAGGTAGCGTCGTCAAGCCTTGGGACGGCAAAAATCAGTACATTATTTCGGATACCCGTGTATTCTCTTGCTCTCGCCAACTGCCAGAGCTTTGCTTGGGCGTCTCGCAATCCGTAGCTCTGGTTGCTGGCGGACAACACGCCAAACTGCATAACTGATCGCTCATTGATAAATCCGAATTTCGTCGGTTTCCCGTGCGAGCTTATAGGGATTTTGCGATTGAAGTACTGGCGCCAGTTGGGACGGGATAAAAGCACAGCGTCTCGGACTTGGGTGTAAAACGTCTGAGAGGCTTGCTCTCCTCGCTGAGAGTCTTCCTCTTGGTCCTCATCCCACATCTCCAGCGTGCCCAGACTGGAATACATGAGCACGCAGCTACGCATTGCGTCTTGGAAGGATGATGCGTAGATGTGACGCGGGACTCCGGGGATGAGGCCGGCCACACCGCCCGGTACGGACTCCAAGTTTGGGCTAGAGATTTTGCTCAAGGCCCCCAAACCAAAGTCAATCAACTTCGCAAGTTCGCTCCCCTTTTTGCCATACATGGCCTCCAGGTTTTCATCCCGGATGATTCTCTTGGCTTCAACGGCATTGTCCAGACCAATCATTGCCCCTACCGCCAATCTCTCGCCCGTTCCGCTGACTGGCTCAAGGTAGATGGGGCAAACGTAGGTGTTAGGGGTCATGGCGATAATAGATCTCTGGGCGCCGGGAATCGGTCTAGAATCTGCTGGGCAACTCCGGCTACGCGGCCTGCAATGCGCGTTGCCGCCCATTGAAATCCTACACCGTCTTGGTCTTCGGGTCGAGGTATTGTATGCGTCCACCACCTTTGGCACTGTGGTAGATGTTGGAGGAGGAAGGATAGCGGTGGTTTCTGTCCGAGTCGATGGTGTGGCCGTTCGGCGTTG
>NZ_JAVRKK010000028.1:0-22944 GCF_031962545.1 Candidatus Igneacidithiobacillus taiwanensis | reverse complement strand
TTTTATTGGTCGGGGAGACAGGATTCGAACCTGCGACATCCTGCTCCCAAAGCAGGCGCGCTACCAGACTGCGCCACTCCCCGCGCGCCGAGGATCATAGCCCGGCAGCGTTGGCCGGGTCAATCGAGACGCGAGAGTTTACGACGCAGCCGATCGAGCTCGCTACGCGCCAAAGCGATGCCGTCATTCAAGCGCTGCCGCTCCTTTTCGGTGATGTCCTTGCCCTTTTCGACCAACTCTTCGCTATAGATGGCGATGGTGTCGAGTAATTCCTCAACCCGCTCGTTGATGCGCTCCCGCGAGGCAGCCATGCGATCCCGAGCGCGATTGGCCTGCTGACGCAGTTGCTCGCGGGTGCGTTCGCCGCTCTGGGGCGCAAAGAGCAGGGCAGCAACGGCTCCCGCCACAGCGCCGGCGGCCAACGCGGCGCCGAGGGCGCCGTAACTCAAACCATTGTCCGAATCGTAGTCCATGAGATACCTCCGCTAGGTGATGACGGTGGGGGCCTTGCGGCCGGAAAGGGGTTCCAGTCGGGTGAGGTCTTTGCCGAGCTGGATCAGTGGGGCAAGAAAGCGTTGCGGATCCCGATGTAACTGATCCGGTTCGCGCACGTAGGCCTCGTGGTAGATACGCAGCGTGGCGCCGGCGGTACCGGTGCCGGAGAGACGAAAGATGAGGCGGGCGCCATCGGTAAAGAGGATGCGTAGGCCCTGATGGGCGCTGACACTGCCGTCGATGGGATCGGTATACGAAAAGTCGTCGGCCACGGCCACCTCGCGGCCCGCCAGCAGCTGCCCCGGCAACACCGGAAACTGCGCGTGCAGCCCGGCGAGCATCTGCTCGGCGCTCTCCGATGGCAACTCCTCGTAATCGTGACGGGTATAATAGTGGCGCCCAAAACGCTGCCAGTGTTGGTCGAGAATCTCCCGCACCGACAGGCCGGTGCTAGCGAGCACCGAAAGCCAGGCCAAGACCGCCCAAAGACCATCTTTTTCGCGAACATGGTCGGAGCCGGTACCAAAACTTTCCTCGCCGCAGAAGGTGATCCTCCCGGCGTCGAGCAGGTTGCCAAAAAACTTCCAGCCCGTTGGGGTCTCGAAGTGTTCGATGCCGAGAGCCTCGGCCACCACATCCGCCGCTCGACTGGTGGGCATGGAGCGCGCCACCCCATGGAGTCCGCCCGCGTAGGCGGGAATACAGCGCGCTTGGGCAGTGAGAACGGCGAGGGAGTCGCTGGGGGTAACGAACACCCCGCGGCCAAGAATCATGTTGCGATCGCCATCACCGTCCGATGCCGCACCAAAATCTGGTGCCGCATCGGAAAACAGAAGATCGGCCAGAGGCTTGGCGTAGACCAGATTGGGGTCTGGGTGCCCGCCGCCAAAATCTGCGAGGGGAGTGGCATTTTGCACCGTACCCGCCGGCGCCCCCAGGCGTTTTTCGAAAATTTCCTCGGCGTACGGGCCGGTGATGGCGTGCAAGGCATCGAAGCGCATGCGGAAAGGCCCTTGCAGCAGTCGGGCGAGGGCGGGGAAATCGAAAAGTTTTTCCATCAAATCGGCGTAGTCGCGAACGGGGTCGATGATGCGCACCCGCGTACTGCCCAGCTGCAGTTCCGTCTCGTGCTCGAGATCGATGTCTGCGATTTCTGCAATCAGATACCTCTCGATACTCTTGCTGCCCGCCCAGATCTGCTCGGTCAGGGCCTCGCTCGCCGGGCCGCCATTTTCTCCATTGAATTTGATGCCAAAATCTTGTTCCGGTCCGGCGGGGTTGTGCGAGGCGCTCAAGATGATCCCGCCCCGCGCCCGATAATGACGGATGACATGGGAGATGGCTGGCGTCGAAAACAGACCTTGCCGACCGATCAGCAGTTCGCCCCAATCATTGGCCACTGCCATCTTGATGATGGTTTGGATGGCTTCGCGGTTGAAGTAGCGGCCGTCGCCGCCGAGGACCAGGGTCTTGCCCTGCCGATCAGGAATGGCGTCGAAGATGGCCTGGACAAAATTCTCTAAGTAGTGCGGCTGCTGAAAAACCCGAACTTTCTTGCGCAAGCCGGAAGTGCCGGGGCGCTGATCTGGAAAGGGCTGCGTCGAAACGGTGCGGATATCCATAGGCTCGCCTTAATGATCGAGGGGAATGTCCAATACCGTCGAGCTCCGCGCCGCGTCGGTACGCACCCATAAAGTATAGCCGCCAATCTGCCAAGTGCTGACGATGATCCCTCCTTCTTGGATGGCCGCAAGACTGGCTCGTCGTAGGTCTTCGTCCATGCTTTCTTCCCAATCACCGGTCACGTGCCGGCGCAGGATTTCTTGCGGGTCGATATCGCCGGCCTCGAGGATGCTCTGCGCGTCGGGCGATAAAAGAATGGTACCCAGGGGAAACAGCATTTGCGGGCGGCCATCGCTCATACGGTAAATCCTTGACTGCGAAGAAACTCTCGACTGGGTTCGGCGCACTCGTTCATGAGACGAATACGATGGGGATTCTGCCGCGCCAGGCGGGCGAGCCGCTGTGGGGCATCGAGACCCGCCGCCGCATAGACCGCCGGAACCGGAAAAAAGGTGGTGTACAGAAATTGCCGCATCACTTCCCGCATCAGGGGGCTGAGCAGGCGTCGCTGCACGAGAGAGAGGCGACGGCTGCGGCGCTGCACCGTCACGCGGGCAAAGGCCATGTGGCGCGCTTCCTCACGGCTGTGTAATTGGGTGATACCGAGCACCGCCGCCGGCAGGGTTTTGTCGCGAAGGATGAAGCGATTCATCTGGTCCGGAACGTTCTCCCCAATGAGGATGGTGGCCCAGAAGGCGGCAGAGCCCTCGGGGGCGATACGCGCAAACCAGGTTGCCAGCCGCGGGCGCAGCTTGGGCGGTGTCAGGAAGGGGAGTTGCGCGCGCTGCTGCAGTTCCAGGAACATGAGGCTGTGGCCGACTTCCTCCCGCAGTTCGTGCAGCTGGTAGTGATAACTTGCGGTGTCGCCATACAGATGCGCCAGGGAATGGCTACCCAGGCGCTGAATGAAGAGAGCCTCGAGCCAGAGTCCCAGTTCGCAGAAAGAAACGAATTCTACCTGGGAAAGCCGTATTTTTTCCTCGGCGCTGAGCGCCGCATATTCGGCCGTGCCGTACAGCGAGATCAGCGACTCCGGCAGCCAAGGCCGATCGGGATCGAGTTCGTCCCAAGGAATCTCTTCCAAGGGATCGCGATAATTGGCGCTGTGGCGACTTAGGCGCTGAATGAGTATGTCGTGGTGACGCTGAACTACCGCCATGTAAGTCCCGCCCGTCAGTGATGCTATGTCGGCATTCTGCCACGGCTGGGCCGCAGTCTCCAAGAACGACCTCGCCCACCGGGCTGGCGCCGATGTTTGCGCAGGCGCAGGGGAGGGCGCAAAATGTCGCCCTGCTTTGCCGAGGTGCCCATGTTCGAATCCCTCAGTCAACGTCTTAACCAGAGTTTCAAGGCCTTGCGCGGTCAGGCGCGGCTGAGCGAGGACAATATCCGCGATGCCCTGCGCGATGTGCGTTTGGCCCTACTCGAGGCCGACGTGGCGCTGCCCGTGGTCAAGGATTTCATTGCCGAAGTGCGCCAGAAAGCCTTGGGCGAGGAGGTGCTGCGTAGCCTGAGTCCGGGCCAAGTCTTCATCAAAATCGTCAACGACGAACTCACCCGCCTGATGGGCTCGCACAACGATCGTCTCGATCTGCAAGCGCGTCCTCCCGTGGTCATCCTCATGGCCGGGCTGCAGGGCTCGGGTAAGACCACTACCAGCGCCAAACTGGCCCTATGGCTCAAAGAACGCGAAAAGAAGCGCGTTCTGCTGGTCAGTACCGACGTTTATCGGCCGGCGGCGATGGAACAACTGGCAAGTCTTGGTAAAGATATCGACGTTGCCGTCTTCCCGAGCAACCCTCAGCAAGCACCGGTACAGATCGCTCGCGATGCCTTGGAGGCAGCGCGCAAGCAGATCTATGACGTCCTCATTGTCGACACCGCCGGGCGCTTGCATGTGGACGCCGAGATGATGGCCGAGGCGCAGGCCCTGACCGAGGCAGTGCAACCTACAGAGCTGCTTTTTGTGGTCGACGCCATGACCGGGCAGGATGCGGTCAATACGGCCAAAGCCTTCGACACCGCCCTGCCGCTCACCGGGGTGATCCTCACCAAGGCCGATGGCGACGCCCGCGGCGGCGCTGCTCTCTCCATCCGCGCCATTACCGGTAAGCCCATCAAATTTTTGGGGGTGGGCGAAAAGGTGCGTAAAGGCCTGGAGGCCTTCCATCCCGAGCGCATGGCCTCGCGCATCCTGGGTATGGGAGATATCGTCAGCCTGGTCGAGCAGGTGCAGCAGGATGTCGATCTCGAGCAAGCGCAGCGCATGACCGACAAGCTGCGCAAGGGTCAGGGCTTCGATCTCGAAGACTTTCGTGAGCAGTTGCGTCAGGTAGAGCGCATGGGGGGCTTGGGCAGCATTCTCGACAAACTCCCGGGCATGGCCGACTTGCCCAGTGAGGCCCAAGACGCCCTGCAAGACAAAAAACCCATGCGTCGTCTGGAGGCGATCATCAATTCCATGACTCCGGAAGAGCGGCGCCACCCGGAGATCATCAAGGCTTCGCGTCGCCGGCGGATTGCTGCGGGGTCGGGGACGACGGTGGCGGAGGTCAACAAGCTGCTCAAACAATTTGAGATGATGCAAAAGATGTTCAAAAAAATGGGTAAGGGCGGCAAGGGCTTGGGACGCTTGCTAGGCATGAACCCCCGGAATTTGATGAAAGGCGGCTTGCCCTTTCAATAGGTCAAATTTTTGGGTATGATGCGCGCCTTTCCCGCCGCAGCGACGGCGGCGTCGTCAGACTTTTGTGAGGAATGACTATGGTAGTGATTCGGATGGCTCGGGGTGGCGCCAAGAAGCGGCCCTTCTACCACATCGTGGTGGCCGACAGTCGTGCACGCCGGGATGGGCGCTTCATCGAGCGTCTGGGTTTTTATAACCCCGTCAGTAATCCTTCGGAGCTGCGCATCGATAAGGAGCGCGCTGCCTACTGGTTGTCCCAGGGGGCACAGCCTTCGGATACCGTGGCGCGTTTCCTCAAGGCCGAGGGAGTGAGCAAGGCGGGTGTCAGCGCCGCCTGAGGTCGAGAGCTGGATACCGTTGGGGCGGATTTCCGGCCTCTACGGTGTTCGTGGAGCGGTAAAGGTTTTTTCTTACACCGAGGATCGAGACGGCATTCTCGATTACCCGGTTTGGTACCTGGGCGCAATGCGCCAGCCCTACACAGTCCTGGCGGGAACACTGCAGGCGGGTGCCGTGGTCGCCAATTTGGCGGGCGTGAAAGATCGGGAGCTGGCGCGGACCCTCATTGGTCAGGAAATCGCCATCCCCGCGGCGGATTTGCCGCCGCTGCCGGAAGGAGAGTATTACTGGCGTGATCTGATTGGTCTGCAGGTAGTCAATCGAGAGTCGGTGCTTCTCGGACGAGTAAAGAATTTGCTGGAAACCGGGGCCAATGATGTCCTGGTGGTTGTCGACGAAGCCGGGGCCGAAACCTTGATTCCTTGGACGGCCGAGGTCACGGTCGATCGGGTGCAGCGGCAGATTCAGGTCGATTGGGACAAGAGCTGGTAATGCGCTTTGACGTTATCAGCATCTTTCCGGAGCTGATCGAAGGATATTTTCAGGCCGGGATTCTCGCGCGTGGTCGTGAGCGAGGGCTCCTTACGCTGCAGCTGTGGAATCCGCGGGATTTCAGTTTGCTGCCACACCGGCGCGTAGACGATCGACCCTTTGGCGGCGGTCCGGGGATGCTGATGCAGGCGCCGCCCTTGGTCGCCGCGATCGCGGCGGCACGGGAGCAAAACCCGGGAGCGCCGGTGGCGTATTTGTCGCCCCAGGGGCGCCCGCTGCGCCAAGCGGATTGTGAGCGCTTCAGTAAGCGTTCGGGAATGATTTTGCTGGCAGGGCGCTACGAGGGCGTCGACGAGCGGATCATGGCGGCAGTGGATGAGGAATGGTCGCTCGGAGACTATGTACTTGCCGGTGGCGAGTTGGCGGCGCTGGTGTTGATGGAGGCAACGGCAAGACTTCTTCCTGGCGTTCTTGGGCATGCGGCTTCCGCGCAGGAAGACAGTTTTGCTGCGGAAAATCTCTTGGATTGTCCGCATTATACCCGTCCAGAGTCTTGGCAGGGGGCGGTGGTGCCGGCGGTCCTACTGTCGGGAGACCATGCTCGCATCGCCCGCTGGCGGCGCGGTCAGGCGCTGCTGCGGACGCGGGCACGGCGGCCCGATTTGTGGGCGCAACGTGTTTTGACGGCAGAAGACGTACGTTGTCTGCAAGAGGCAGAGAGCGAAGATGAGTTTGGTAGGGTGTGAAGGAGAAGGGCAATGAACATTATCGACGAAATCAACCAGGAACAAATTAAGAGCGAGATTCCCGATTTTATTGCCGGGGACACCGTCGCCGTGCATGTACGCGTCAAGGAAGGCGAGCGCGAACGTGTGCAGATCTTCGAAGGTCTGTGTATCGCGCGGCGCAACCGGGGCGTGCACTCCTCCTTCACCGTACGCAAAATCTCGAGTGGTGAGGGCGTCGAGCGGGTTTTCCCTATCCATTCGCCGCTGGTCGCCAAGGTCGAGGTCAAGCGGCGTGGCGACGTTCGTCGTGCCAAGCTCTACTATCTGCGTGATCTTTCCGGTAAGGCAGCCCGCATCCGCGAAAAATTGAGCTGATGGACGAATTGCAGTCCGCCGTCTTGCTTCGGCAATGGCGGATGGCTGCGCCAGCGGAGCAGGACCGTAGCTGGGCCGATGCGGAGCTCCGCCAGGCTCTTGCCAGCGCTGTAGTGCACGAAAGCCTGTCCCTGTCTTGGGGACAGGTCGATTTACATTCTTGCCGCCATTGGCTTGCTCAGCTCGACACGGTTACCGCGGCGGCCTCCTTGCCTGGACGGCTGGCAGCGCAGCTTCTGCAGTCTCCGCCCGCTAGCGAGAGGGAGGCCGTACCTCTGCAGACGTGGTCGCAGATCCCCGCCGATGCCCCTCTGCCTATCGATATGGAAGTCGATATACTCGCCGAAGCGATCGAACAGCGAGACAGCGACCGACTCTTGCCCCTGCTGCGCAGCATGGCCGAAGATCCCAAGGCGCGGCAGATCGTCATCGATCGATTACGCCTGCGCGTAGCCGAGGATGGCTATGCCCACGGCCTGCGCAGCCGCCTCTTTCACACCTGGGCGCAGCTTGCCGATTATCTTCCCAGCAGCGACTTCACCCCTTTGACCATGCTGGCTCTCACCCAGCATTGGAAGCTACCCGAGGCCTGCGCCGTGGTGGTGCCCGAAGGACGCGCCGAGCGACGCGCCGAAACTGGCAAAGCACTGCTGCAAAGCCTGCGCGAGCGCGATTTGCGTGCCTACATGGAGCATTTGCGCGGTATGGGTGATCAGCCCTTGGCGGCCCTGCGCCAGCTCCTTCTGGCGCTCGGTTTGATGATCATCGAGTACCCGCGCGGCGAATCTCTCGTCTCTCTCGGCGAAATTTACTTGTGGTTGGCCGCGGTATTACACATGCCCCATCGCAGCCTACGCCGCAGCCGACGCATCCTATTTAGCGTGGCGGCGGATTTGTTTCGTTTTGCTGGATGGACGGCGCAACGAGACTGGCCGGGCTATACGGAGATGGCGGCGTTTCGCCATACCCTGTCGGAATCCCCACAACCGCAAAGGTATAGCGAAGACTGGCAACGGGTGCTGCAGGTACAGGCCCTCGGCTCGGAAGCCTTGGTCGACTGGTACCAGCAGCGGGCGGCTCGGCAATTGTTGCAAACGCCATTGCCGGATACTCGGTTTTGGGCCCATTGGCAGGAAACCCAGACGGCCATCCGAGATCTTGCCGGACCACTCCTCTGGATCCATCCCCTGGTATTCCTGCGTCTCTATCCGGAATGAGCCGCTGGCTCTATCGGGCCGGAGCCCATGACGTCTTGGTGCTGGAGTTTGCCGAGTCCGTGCTGTGTTCCTTGTCGCGCGCGACCCCTACGGCTGACCAGGACCTTCCCGAACTCGGGCGTCGGCATCCCGTAACACAGGTGCTGGATGCCTATTTTGCCGGTGACTTTTCGCGTTATGCCCAACTCTTGGCGCAGTTATCCATCCACGTAACGGGTACTCCCTACCAACTGCGGGTTTGGCATGCGCTGCGAGAGATCCCGCTCGGTAGTGCGCATACCTATGGCACTCTGGCGCAGCGCCTGGGGAGCGCACCCCGTGCCGTTGGTCAAGCCTGTCGGCACAACCCCATCGCTATACTCATTCCTTGCCATCGCATCGTTTCGTGCCGCGACTGGGGCGGATATGGCGGACAGCGAAGTGGACCCGAACTGGAATGGAAGCAGTTCCTCTTGCAACACGAAGGGTATCGCCGTGGCTCAGACTGAGAGCGACCGCATTCCGCGCGACCCTGATATCGATACCTACCTCGACGCTCTGTGGCTGGAGCGCAACCTAAGCCCGCTTACCCTACGCGCCTACGCGCAAGATCTCGAAGCGCTGCAGGCCTATCTCCAACCAAAGCGTTTGCGCCAGGCAGTAAGTAGCGACTTGGCCGGCTTTCTGGCCTTTCGTCTGCGTAACGGGGCGGCTCTGCGCAGCGTGCGACGCCTGCTCTCCAGCTTCCGCAGTTTCTATACCCATGCCCTACGGGAGGGATGGGTTGCGCAGGACCCCAGCCAGGATTTGCAATCGCCACGCCTTGGGCGCCCTTTACCACAGGTGCCTTCCGAGGCCGAAGTTGAGGCCCTCCTTGCTTCCCCTGATGTCAGCCAACCCCGGGGACTGCGCGATGCGGCAATGCTCGAGTTGCTGTATGCGACGGGGCTGCGGGTTTCGGAACTGGTAGGGCTGCAGCTGGCGCAGGTGGATTTGCAGGCGGGGGTGCTCAAGACCTTTGGTAAGGGGCGCAAAGAACGCCTAGTGCCCATGGGCGCCAGCGCCCAAGACGTGGTGCTGCAGTATTTGCGCCATGCCCGCCCAATCCTGTTGGGTGGGCGCGCGGAAACGGCGCTCTTCCTGAGTCAACGCGCTTGTCCCATGACGCGACAGCGCTTTTGGCAAATCATCCGTTACTATGCGCGCTTGGTAGGAATCTCTTATCCGCTCTCACCCCATAGCCTGCGCCATGCCTTTGCTACCCACCTTCTTGATCATGGCGCAGACCTGCGCAGCGTTCAGCTCATGTTGGGGCATGCCAAGCTCAGCACTACAGAGATCTACACCCACATCGCGCAGGCACGTCTTGCTGCCCTGCACGCCGCGCATCACCCACGCGGCTAGGCAGAGAGTGCTCCTCTCAGTCGCCCTTTTTGGGCAGGCGCAGCACGACAAAGATGCTGGCCTTACCTTGGCGAATGAGGGCCGGAACCGGTTTGTCGGCAGGCGCTGCGTTGACCAGTTGCTGCAACTGACTGGGGCTGGTTACCGGCTGTTGATCGAACTGCTCGATGACCATACCCGGCTGTATCCCCGCCTCCGCGGCTGCCCCATTGTGCACGTCGAGTACCTCGACTCCCCGTTCGATCCCCAAATCTTTACGCATTTTACTGGATAGTGGCCGGGCGCTGATTCCCAAACGGGTAATCTTTTCGACGTTGGCGCTCGGGGTTGGGCTGGTTTCCAGGGCCGACGTCTTTTGCGGGTTGGGTAGCGCACCCACGGTAATTGGCAGGTCGATGGCCTTACCCTTACGCAGAATACCGATTTGCACCGTTGCCCCCGGTTTTTTCGTGCCGACGAGAAGCGGCAGCTGGCCAACGCTGTACACTGGCTTGCCGGCAAAGGTGACGATGACGTCGCCAGGGCGCAGGCCGGCCTTAGCGGCTGGGCTATTGGGTTCTATCGAGGCGACCAAGGCCCCCACGGGCTCATTCAAATGCAGGGCTTCGGCCATATCGGGGGTGACGCTCTGCACCTCGACTCCGAGGTAGCCAAACTGAATGGCGCGATGCGCCTTGAGATCATCCACCACCGACATGACGGTATTGATGGGAATGGAGAAAGAGAGTCCCATGTAGCCGCCGCTATTGGTGTAGATTTGGTCGTTGATACCGACGACCTGACCGTACATGTTAAAGAGCGGCCCGCCGGAATTGCCGGGATTGATCGGCACATCGCTCTGAATGAAGGGGATATATTCATCGTCGGGCAGAGGGCGTTCGAGCGCACTTACCACCCCTTGGGTCACGGAGTTGGAGAAGCCAAAGGGTGTACCCACCGCGAGGACCCACTGGCCGACCTTGAGGTCGTTCGAGTTGCCAATGGGCGCGGTGGGCAAATCCGTGGCATCGATTTTGAGCAGGGCCGTATCGTAGCGCACCGACAGACCGATCAGCTTGGCTGGATAGGCATGATGATTGGCGAGGGTAACGACGATGTGCTTGGCGTGGCGGACCACATGGGCGGCGGTAACGATGTAGCCGTCACTGCTCATGATGAAGCCCGAGCCGAGAGATTCTACCTTCTCCTGTGGCGGTTGCTGTCCCTGCTGGTCTGGCGAATGAAAATGCTGGAAGAATTGATAAAAGGGCGAATTCGGCGGGAACGGATTGCCTGCCCCAGGAACATCGCGTTCGGAGGTGGTGCTGATGTTCACTACCGCGGGCCCATAGCGCTGCACGAGGGGGGTGAAATCGGGCAGCGAAACCAAGGGCACCAAAGGCGCGCTTTGCAGGGTGGCGGTGCTTGGGGATACCTTCGGCGTTTGGACTTGCCCCGCGGCCGCCCCCGAAGCAAGCGCGGTTGCCGCTGCTGCGATGAGCAGCAAGCGGCGTTGGGAGAAGTGGGGGAAAAAGGTCGGGGCAGGCATCTCGTCATACTCCTTCTGTGCCGGTAAGGGCGCTGCGACGGAGAGTGCTCCGCCAGAAAAGCGAGCTCAATATAGGGCCCGCGCTAATTTACTGCGATATTCGTTGACCAAGGGATGCTCCTTGCCGAGGAGCAAAAAGATCTTGAGCAGGGTCTTGCGCGCAAGATCGTCTCGGTACTTCCGATGTCGCTGCACCATCTCGATGAGTTGATCGAGGGCGGCCTGCTCACGCCCTTGCAAAAGCTCACGTAGCGCCTGCTGATACATTGCCTCTGCCTGTTCATCGCCTTGGCCCTCGCGAATTCGCCGCGCAATTTCCTCGCCCGGAGGTGCGTTGCGTAAGTCCGTCGAAAATTCGATCAAAGCGCGCAGAGCCTCGACTTCCTCGCTCGTTTGCGCGACAGGGCTGATGGCATCGATCTCCGCCTCAGCAGCAGCGAGTTCGCCTTTGCCAACGAGGAGGCGCGCCAGTTCCAGACGCGCTTCGTCATTACGTGGGTCGCCGGCGAGGGCGGCACGGAAGGACTGTTCTGCAGCTTCCACGTCGCCGCGAGCGAGCGCCTCCAAGCCCGCGACTCGATGCTCGTCTCCCGCTTTCGGCAGGATCTTGTCGAGAAACTGGCGAATGGCGGACTCCGGTAGGGCGCCAGTGAATTCGTCCACCACCTTGCCGTTACGGAAGGCCTTGACCGCCGGAATGCCGCGCACGGAAAACTGCCGTGACAACTCGGGATTTTCGTCAGAATTGATTTTGACGAGGAGGAAGGCCCCCCCCATTTCTTCGGCGATGCGTTCGAGTACCGGTCCCAGGGCTCGGCAGGGTCCACACCAGGGTGCCCAAAAATCGACGAGAACCGGGCGCTGGAAGGATTCTCTCTCCACCACCTCGGCAAAGTTACCAAGATTGGCCTCAATTACCTGTGCCGTCACTGCCATGTACTACACTCCTGCATCTGCTCTCTGCTCTTCATGGTAGGCGAGGATGTCTTTTAGTCTCAAGGGGCTATTGTGCCCGTAGTTTGTGTATCTCGTCGACGATTTGCAGCAGTAGGGAGCGGGTGCTGGCGCCAAGCCCGCGACTGAGACGTTCTACATCCATTTTGCCTTGGGAGAGGGGGCCCAGACAGGCCCCCAAACGCGCCATTTCGCCACCTGCGCGTTGCATTTGGCTGGTCATCTGTCCAAGCCATTGTAAGGCGTTGACGTCGCCGCGCTGGGCCGCGACCACAATGCCAGCAATGCCGGGCGCGGCAAATTGCGGGTCGGCGCGATTCTCCAAGGCGGGGAGACTGGTTGGGTCTTGTAGTCCCTCGAGAATCGATTCGACGACAATGCTATCCTCCGCGTCCAAGCCCAAGCAGAGGGTGGCATCCCGCTCGCCCGCCAGAATCCGGCGCAAGCGTTCTACGAGAGCTTCCCAGCCATTGGCTTGGGCTACCCGCAACGCTTCCTGCGCTGCGGGGCGCTGGTCCGGATTTTGACAAGCCGTCACGATCAGCAGAATGAGCCGGGCGTGGGCGCGGCGAACCTGCTCGCGGAAGGCTGGAAGTTCTGACACCAAATGCGTCTCGACTGTGGCAAACTCTTTGAGTTTGTAACTTGCCTTCACTAGAATGTCAAAAGATTACGGCACTGGAGCGAAGATTTGGCCAAGGCGTGGTTGGCGCGGATGGAAGCTTGGGTTCAGGGTGGGGCGGAGATCGTCCGCGACCACCCCGCGGCCTGGTCGCGCTTTCTCCTGCTGTCTCTCGTCCTCACCGTTTTCCCGTTGCCTTTTTGGTTGATGTACGGAATCGCCCCTTTGGGACTCCTTGGGGGTCTCTATTTGGCGGGTCGCTGCGACGGGCAGGTCTACGATTGGCCGCAGTTGCGGCATGCCTTGGGGGTCGCGATCCTCTGGGGGATGATCCTTACTCTCTTCGGTCTGCTCTTCGAGTTCGGCCGCGAAACGGTCTTGCTCGGCGCTCTGCTCAGCGGCATCCAGGACGAGCACTGGCAAATCGGGCCCGAACCGGGTTTTTGGGGATGGTGGATGGGCTTCAGCGAACGCCTCACCGACCTGTCACTTACCCCCTATTTTTGGTTTTCTCCCGCCTTTTTCGGGGTTGCCCTCGCGCTCCACAAGGGACACGGTTGGATCGAGGCGGAGGTCGAAACTACCCTTGCCCTGCTGTTTCGGCAGGAGCTGCGTGACCCCCTGATCGCTCTTTGGGCCATCCTGCTCATCGCCAGTGTGTTGCTGCCCCTGCCGGCCCAGGTTGGGCTCGCCCTCTTGGTGTGGGTCCTTGGCCCGCCGATTGTCCATGTTGCTTACGAAGACATCTTCGCCAACAAGCAGCGCCCGCGGCGTAAGCGTGAAGGTAAGGCAGTCAGCCTGCCGGTACTCCAGGTTCAGCCACAAAAGGTGCGTGCCAGTTGAATCCCCTTCATGTCCGTAGCGCAGATTTTGCGCTTGAGTGTTGCAGCTTGGCCTTGCTACTGTGCGACCAGGAAAATTCTTAACCCAGGAGCCCTCATGTTTTCCGCATCTTTGCAGCTTGCCGATTTCGATCCCGCCTTGGCGCAGGCAATGGAGCACGAGCGCCTTCGTCAGGAAGACCATGTCGAGCTCATCGCCTCCGAAAACTATACCAGCCCGCTGGTAATGGCTGCCCAGGGTTCCGTGCTCACCAATAAGTATGCCGAAGGTTACCCCGGCAAGCGCTATTACGGCGGCTGCGAATATGTCGACGTGGTCGAACAACTTGCCATCGATCGTGCCCGGGAGCTTTTCGGTGCCGAGCACGCCAATGTGCAGCCGCATTCGGGTTCGCAGGCCAATCAGGCGGTCTACTTCTCGGTACTCAAACCCGGGGACAAAATCATGGGTATGAGCTTGGCCCATGGCGGTCACCTCACCCACGGCGCCAAGGTCAATCTCTCTGGCAAGGTTTTTGAGGTAGTGGCCTATGGTGTGCGCCAGGAGGATGGCCGTATCGACTATGACGCCATGGCCGAGCAGGCCGAGCGCGAGCGCCCGAAAATGATCGTTGCCGGCGCCAGCGCCTACTCGCGGATCATCGATTTTGCGCGGATTGGCGAAATCGCGCGCAGCATTGGCGCCTATTTGCTGGTCGATATGGCCCATATTGCTGGTCTCGTTGCCGCCGGTTTGCACCCCAGTCCGGTGCCACATGCGGACTTTGTCACCACCACCACCCACAAGACTCTACGCGGACCTCGCGGCGGCCTCATCCTCTGCAAAGAGGAATATGCCAAAAAGGTCAATTCATTGATTTTTCCGGGAATTCAGGGTGGTCCGCTGATGCACGTCATCGCCGGTAAGGCAGTCGCCTTCCAGGAGGCCTTGCAGCCGGATTTCCGCCAGTATCAGGCGCAAGTGATCCGTAATGCCCAAAAGTTGGCGGCGGTGCTGGCCGGCCGCGGGTATCAGGCGGTCTCCGGCGGTACCGACAATCACCTCTTTCTCCTCGACCTTGGCGAAAAGGTAACGGGTAAGGATGCCGAAGCTGCCCTCGGCGATGCCAACATCACCGTCAACAAGAACGCGGTACCCTTCGACGCGCGCCCGCCCGCAGTCACCAGTGGTATCCGGATTGGCACCCCGGCAGCCACCACTCGCGGTTTTGCCGAGGCAGAAATGGAAACCTTGGGCACCGCCATTGCCGATGTGCTCGACGCGCCGGAGGATGCAGCGGTTCGTGAGCAGATCCGCGGGCGAATCATCGAATTGTGCCGGAAGTTTCCGGTGTATGGTTGACGGTGCACTGCCCATTTTGCGCGCACGACGATACCCGCGTCGTTGATTCCCGCATCGCCGACGACGGCGAGTCGGTCCGTCGACGGCGGGAGTGCCCGCAGTGTGGTCAACGTTTCACCACCTTTGAGCGAGCGGACTTGGGCTTTCCGATGGTGGTCAAAGCGGATGGGCGTCGCGAAGCCTATCGGCAAGAAAAATTGCTCGCTGGCCTGCAGCGCGCCCTGAGCAAACGTCCCGTTCCCACCGCGCAGATTGATCAGGCGCTGCGCAAGATCGAAAAACAGATTCGCGCCCATCCCGAGCGCGAAATTCCGGCGCGGCGCATTGGCGATTTGGTAATGGCGGCGCTGCGCGAACTCGACCCCGTGGCCTATGTGCGCTTTGCTTCGGTATATCGACGCTTCGAGGATTTGCAGGCCTTCAGCAGTGAGATTCAGGCCCTGCTCGAGCCCAAATCTGGCAACAAAGATGGCCATTGACGCTGCCGATGAAGAGTATATGCGTGCTGCCCTACGCTTGGCCGAGCGTGGCTTGCGCAGCACGCATCCCAATCCGCGAGTGGGAGCCTTGCTGGTTCGTGATGGCGAGATTGTCGGGCGCGGCGCCCACTTGCAGGCAGGTGGCCCCCATGCCGAGGTCTTTGCTTTACAAGAGGCGGGTGCTCGCGCCCGGGGGGCAACGCTCTACGTTACCCTCGAGCCTTGTGCCCACCATGGGCGCACTCCCCCCTGCAGCGACGCCGTCATCGCCGCTGGCGTGGCGCGGGTGGTGATGGCCATGGAAGACCCCAACCCGCTGGTAGCCGGCCGAGGGGCTGCCCGACTACGTGCGGCGGGGATTACTGTCGATTCGCCCTGTTGTGCGGCAGAGGCGAACTGGCTCAATCGCGGTTTTTTGCAGCGCATGCGCGGCGGGCGACCCTGGCTACGGGTCAAGCAAGCCGCCAGTCTCGACGGCAAGTTGGCTCTTGCCAGTGGCGAGAGCCAATGGCTGACGGGCGAAGAAGCGCGTGCTGATGTGCAGGAGGAACGAGCGCAGGCGAGTGCCATCCTGGTCGGGGTCGGGACTATTCTTGCCGACGATGCTCGCCTCGCTCCTCGTCTTGGCGTCGACTTGCCCCGCTACCCGATCAAAATTATTCTCGATGGGCGGTTGCGTACGCCAAGCAATGCAGCGGTCTTGCGCAGTCCGGGCGAGACTTGGATCCTGCATCGCGATGACCTCGAGCCCGCTGCCGGGAGCGCCCTGCGCGCTGCCGGTGCCCGATTGTTCGGCTTGCCCGCCGCCGCCTCGGGCGTCGGCGTCGATTTTGGCGCATTGATGCAACTGTTGGCTGCCGCAGAAATCAACGAAGTCCTGGTGGAGGCGGGAAGTCGCCTGGCCAGTAGTCTGTGGGCTACCAACTTGGTAGATGAATACCTGTTGTATCTGGCTCCGCTGTTTTTGGGGCGCGAGGCAAGACCTGCGGCCGAGATCGGCCCCTACGCGGCGCTACGGGACGTTCCCCGCTGGCGGTTACGAGAGGCGAAGACACTGGGAGACGATGTCAAATTGCGATATCTCTGTGGGGAGCTTCACTGATGTTTACCGGGATCATTCAAGCGGTAGGTACTTTGCAGCAGCGCCAGCGCATGGGTGGCGATCAACGCTTCTGGATCGACGCCGGTGCACTCGATCTGAGCGACGTACAACTGGGCGACAGTATCGCGGTCTCCGGGGTTTGTCTTACGGTGGTGGCTCTGCAGAACAAGCGCTTTGCCGTCGATGTCTCTCTCGAAACCGTCGAGCGCAGTATTCTCGGTGACCTCTCGACTGGGGCGCCGGTCAATCTGGAAAAGGCGTTACGCCTCTCCGATCGCCTCGGCGGGCACCTCGTGGCCGGACATGTAGACGGCGTTGGCACCCTCCTCAGTGCGCAGAGCGCTGGTCGCTCGCAGGTTTACCGGGTGCGGGCGCCAAGCGAGCTGCTGCGGTACATCGCTAGCAAAGGCAGTATCACAGTGGATGGTATCAGTCTCACCGTCAATGCCGTCTACGACGACGGCTTTGCCCTCAATCTCATCCCCCACAGTCTCGCCCAAACCACGGCAAGACACTGGAAACCAGGACAACGCCTCAACCTCGAGGTCGATCTTCTCGCTCGCTACCTCGAACGCCTCATGGCCGATGGCACGGAAAGCGCGCTAGAATCCCGACTCAGCGCCGCGTCCTTGGCGGCCAAAGGATACTCTTGATGACCGAAGCCCGTATCAGCCCCACGGAAGAAATTCTCGCGGAGATCCGCGCCGGCAGGATGGTGATCCTCATGGATGACGAGGATCGCGAAAATGAAGGCGATCTGATCCTCGCCGCCGAGCATGCTACCCCCGAGGCCATCAACTTCATGATACGCGAGGCCCGTGGCCTGGTCTGCCTGCCGCTGACCCAGGAGCGTTGCCAGCAACTGCAATTGCCGCAGATGGTACGGCACAACACGGCGCAGTTAGGAACGGCATTCACCGTTTCCATCGAAGCGGCGCGCGGGGTGAGCACGGGCATTTCTGCTGCCGACCGGGCCACGACCATCCAAGCCGCCATTGCCGACGATGCTGGCCCTCAGGATATCGTCATGCCAGGACACGTCTTTCCCCTCGCCGCCCAGTCGGGCGGTGTGCTGGTGCGCGCTGGGCACACCGAGGCCGCTGTCGACTTGGCGCGCCTTGCCGGTTGCAAGCCCGCCGGAGTGATTTGTGAAATCCTCAATGAAAATGGCGAGATGGCGCGTCTGCCCGATTTGCTCCCCTACGCTGCCCGCCATGGCCTCAAACTTGGCACCATTGCCGACTTGATTCGCTATCGCCTCGAACGAGAGCGCATCGTCCAGCGCGAGGCGAGCGGACCCTGGCCTAGTCCTTGGGGCGAATTTACCTTGCATCTCTATCGAGACTGGGTTTCCGGGGATACCCATTTTGCCCTCGTGAAAGGGCAGCCGGAGCAAGATCCTGCTCCCACCCTCGTCCGCGTGCAGGTGGGCAAGATCCTCACCGATCTCTTTCTTGGCGATCAAGGCCCCGTTGCTCACGCCCTGGCTCGCCTGGCGCAGGCGGAGTCTGGGGTGCTGGTTTACCTGCAGCATAGCGAAAATGTCGAAATCCTGCGTGAACAAATCGCGGCTCTACCGACGCGCCCGCAAGGACCCGGGCAGAACGGCGACAGTCATCGGGTGTTGCGTACCTTCGGTATCGGTGCCCAGATCCTGACCGATCTTGGGGTGCATCGGGCCTTGGTACTAAGCGACAGTCAGTTTCAGTATCGCGGAATCGCCGGTTTCGGCCTCGAAATCGTCGGTCAACTTCCATTTCTCGACACAGGAAAACAGGCATGATCGAGCGCATCGAAGGAAATCTGCAGGTTACAGCGGGGGAGCGCTATGCGCTGCTGGTTTCTCGTTTCAATAGTTTCATCAGTCAGCAGCTGGAACAGGGTGCCATCGACGCACTGCGGCGGCACGGCGCCAGTGAGGAGCAACTGCAGGTCGTTTATGCACCAGGTGCTTACGAAATTCCCTTGGTGGCGCAACGGCTGGCCCGTTCCGGAAAATTCGCCGCCGTCATCTGCTTGGGCGCGGTGATCCGTGGTGGAACCCCACATTTTGACTATGTTGCCGGTGAAGTTGCCAAGGGGATCGCACAGGTAGGTCTCGATACCGGCGTACCGATAATCTTCGGTATCCTCACTACCGACAGTATCGAACAGGCAATTGAACGTGCCGGAACCAAGGCCGGCAACAAGGGCTTCGATGCTGCGGTAACGGCGATGGAAATGGTGCAGTTGCTGAAACGCCTGTGACTACGCTGCGCACCCCTAGCCGACGGCGTCTCGCCCGCGTCGCTTTGGTCCAGGCTCTCTATCAACTGCAGATCAACCCAACGCCTTGCGGGGAGCTGATGGAGCAATTCCATGCCGACCCCGAGCGTCTAGAAGGGGCGGATATGGCATTCTTCGATCGCTTGTGGCCTACCCTCTGTGCTCAAATCGAGTCTCTCGACCCAAGCATTGCCGCCGCCCTCAACGATCGTCGTTGGCGAGAGGAAGTCAACGAGGTCGAGCGCGCCATTCTTCGCCTCGCGGCCTTCGAGTTACGTTACGAGTTGCAGACGCCAATGCGGGTAATCCTCAATGAGGCCATTGAACTCGACAAGGCTTTTGGTGCGGAACAGGGGCATCGCTTCATCAACGGTGTGCTCGATCAGCTGGCAAGGCGCTGGCGAAGGGCGGAGATCGTCGGAGTAGAGGAAGATGCGGCCAAAAAGCTCTAGTCAAGCATGAGCCTTTTGTCGTAACCTTCTGAGTGCTGGGGTTTTCTTTTGGGGTTTCCATGAAAAAATTGCATCTTGTCTATGTCGTTTCCGCTCTCCTGCTAGGTACTTCCGTTTCGGCGTTGGCGGTGGCTGATCGTTCGGTCCTCGAGGATTCCGCTACCACTTCGCCGGAAGCACTCACCGCCGCGAAACTCGAGAACAGCATTGGTACCCGCTGCGCTACGGGTGAGGGCGTTCCGCAAAACTATGCGCTTGCCGCCGAGTGGTTCGAAAAAGCAGCGCGCCACGGCTATGGTAAGGCCGAGTATAACCTTGGCACCCAATATTATTTTGGTCAGGGAGTCAAGCAAGACTACGCGAAAGCCGCTTATTGGTGGGAACAGGCCGCTGCGCAGGGAATCGCCTCGGCACAGTACAATCTTGGCAACCTTTACTACCAGGGTATTGGTGTGCCGCAGGATTTTGAAAAGGCTGCGCACTGGTGGCAAATGGCCTCCGAGGGGGGTATCGTGCAGGCCAAGGCGAATTTGGAAGTACTAAAGAAATGGCAGGAGCAGCATCTCAAGACCGTGGCCGAGAAGACCACGGTCACTCCGTAAGGTGCGACTAAGCTGAGGTACCGCTGCCGGCAGACTCCTCTGCCTGTGGCGCCTGCCGGGCAATTTCCTCTTCCAGGGCCTTGCGTCGGCCGATTTCATTGGCGAGCTTCGTTTCCAGCTCGCCAATTTGTTTGCCATGCTTGCGAATACGCCAACGATTGCGCAGGTGGGTAGGCAGATACAGGATCGCGCTGGCAAAGGCGCCAGCAACAAAGGCGATCAGCACGATTATCCCAGCAGACTGCTGAAACTCCCAGGTAAAGAAATGCACTGCACTCAGGGTATTGTTTTGTACAGCAAAAATCACCGCCAATGCGGCGATGATCAAAGAAAAAATGATCCACATCGGTCTTACCTCCTCGTCTTATTAGAACCCAGAAACATTGTTTGTACCCAGCGCAGGCCGCCCCATACGGCAAAAGGGAGCAGCAGAAGCCAGAGCCACAGTGGAAGATCGAGGATCAGGGTGTCCAGTGCGCCCTCGACAGCGGCAATCAAAGCCAGTCCCATCCACACAATCACTGAACTAATGAGTAGGGCCAGGCGTTGCAGTCCGCGCTGTAGTTCATAACGAATTTCGGTCAGTTCTGTGTTCTCTACGGGTAGATGGAATTGTCCTTGCTGTGCTCGTAGGAGGATATCGTGCAATAACTCGGGCATTTCTGGCAGCACCAGACCCCACTGGGGGGCATGTCGCCGTAGCTTATTCCACCACGCGCGAGGACCCCGCTGCCGGTCGAGCCAGTCGCGTAGCAAGGGCGTGGCAATCTCCCAGATATTCAAGCTCGGATTGAATTCTCTGGCGATTCCCTCCACATTGACCAGTGTCTTTTGCAGTAGCAGTAGTTGCGGTTGGGTCTGCATCTGAAAATGGCGAGTGGTTTGAAAAAGGCGCAACAGGAGTTGGGCAACGGAGATTTCGTTTAGAGGCTTTTCGAAAACCGGCTCGGCGATAGCCCGGATGGCAGTCTCGAAGTCCTGCACATTCGTATCTGCAGGGACCCAGCCAGCCTCAACGTGTGCTTCGGCAACACGCCGGTAGTCACGATTAAAAAAGGCGACCATGTTCTCGGCCAGATAGTGCTGGCTAGCCTCGTCTAAGCTGCCCATGATGCCAAAGTCAACGGCGATGAAACGGCCATTGTTCGGGTCGACGAAGATGTTGCCTGGGTGCATGTCCGCATGGAAAAAGGAG
This sequence comes from Candidatus Igneacidithiobacillus taiwanensis, assembly GCF_031962545.1. Classification (NCBI taxonomy): domain Bacteria; kingdom Pseudomonadati; phylum Pseudomonadota; class Acidithiobacillia; order Acidithiobacillales; family Acidithiobacillaceae; genus Igneacidithiobacillus; species Candidatus Igneacidithiobacillus taiwanensis. The sequence continues at coordinate 2,223 of NZ_JAVRKK010000028.1, read as the reverse complement.
TCCCGAAAGACCTGGCGGAAGAAGATTTCTGCCGCTTGCCGCGAGAGTTGATCAAAATTAATGCCGGCTGCACGCAGGGCCTCAATCTGACCGATCTGGATGCCATGGATCCGCTCCATGACCAGCACCTCTTCGCTGCAAAAATCCCAAAACACCTCGGGCACATAGAGAAGATTCGGTTCGTGCGCGAAATTACGCCGCAATTGACTCGCGTTTGCCGCCTCACGCAGAAAATCGAGCTCGCCGCGCAGGGTCTTGGCATATTCCGCCACCACCGCGCGCACGCGCAGACGACGTCCCTCTTGGGAATAGCGCTCGGCTAGCTCCGCCAACCAGGCGAGAATACCGAGATCCTGATCGATGGTGCGGCGCAGACCGGGGCGGCGAATCTTGATAGCGACCTCGCGCCCGTCGCGCAAAAGCCCAAAATGCACCTGCGCAATCGAGGCCGCTGCCGCAGCTTCGCTCTCGATGTGCGCAAACAACTCTTCAATCGGTCGTTTTAGAGACTGTTCGATGATCTGCTGCGCCACGACGGAGGGAAAGGGTGGCACGTTGTCCTGCAATTTTGCCAATTCTCGAGTGATGTCATCGGGTAACAGATCACGTCGGGTAGACAACATTTGTCCGAGCTTGATGAACGTTGGTCCCAAAGCCTCGAGGGCAAGGCGCAGACGGGCGCCAAAACTCTTCTCTGGCTCCGGCACCAGCCAGCGCGCGGGGTTGAGCTTGAGCACTGCCTGGTAGGGTTTCAGCAATGGCAAGTAATAGAGGATCTCGTCAAGTCGATAGCGGACAAGAATCCGAGTGATTTCCAGGATGCGGAGAAAGCGAAGATAGGATTGGCGCATGATTCGATTCTAGCATGGCTCGCGCAGATTGGGGCCAAAAAAAAGGGCCCCGTAGGGCCCCTGATATCACCGAGAACTCACTTGGTGACGGTCTTTTCTACTTTGATACTGCTATTGATTTCCACTCGTTGGTTGAGGAAACGCCCCTCACTAGTGGCGTTACTGGCAACCGGATCATTGTAGGAGTGCCCAATGAGCTGCATGCGACTGCGGCTCACGCCATGCCGCTCCAAGTACTGCGCAACGCTTTCGGCGCGCAGCTTCGACAGCTTCAGGTTGTATGCGTAACTACCAACCTTACTACAGTAGCCATTAATGTTGAGCATGGCATCCGGGTGCTTCTGGGCAAAGTCCGCGACCTCGTCGAGTACCTTGATATCATGGTCGAGCAACTTATAAGAATTGAATTTGAAGTTGATACCCGTGATGGTAATTGGCTTGCTGACCAGAATCGTCTGCACCACCGGCGCAATGGGGGCAGGTGCCGGTGCCGGTGCTGGGGCGGGCGCGGGCGCGGGCGCGGCGACCTTCTTGGGCGGAACACAGTAAGCGGGGGCGGGACCATCGGCATCGGGACGACCTCCCTGCACACACTGTCCCTTCGCGGTGACCACCGGCGCTCCTTGCGCGGTAACGGCATAACCTTCATAAGGTGCCGGGTTCGCCAGTGCGGCTCCCGAACTCACGAGCGCAGCCACAGAAACGGCCAGCGCCAAGCGCAGATTAGTAGACATTGCAAAACCCTCCTCAAAACCAAATTTGAAACCGCGCCAACAGTAGCCCGCGGTATTTTTACAACAATGCGAAGAATGTTGTAATTCGGCAACGCTGTCAAGACATTCCTCGTTTTCTCTTGCGGCCCGGGAATTATTTGCTGTGCCCGACGTGTTACAAAAAAACCTGATTCCCCGATCCCTTAGCGCAAACCAAGCCTTGACAGGGGCATGCGACGAAGTGATAATTCGCCGCTACCGCTGGAGGGGTTCCCGAGCGGTCAAAGGGATCAGACTGTAAATCTGACGGCTCTGCCTTCGGAGGTTCGAATCCTCCCCCCTCCACCAGATATAGCCGGCTTCGGTCGTGCGGGTGTAGTTCAATGGTAGAACCTCAGCCTTCCAAGCTGATGGTGTGGGTTCGATTCCCATCACCCGCTCCAAGTTCGGCCCACATAGCTCAGTCGGTAGAGCACTTCCTTGGTAAGGAAGAGGTCACCGGTTCAAGTCCGGTTGTGGGCTCCATTTTTTGAGGTCGCTTTTGGTTTTTGATTGAAGAGGGTCTTCTGAATGTCCAAGGGAAAGTTTGAGCGGACGAAGCCGCACGTTAACGTGGGAACGATTGGTCACGTGGATCATGGCAAGACGACGCTCACGGC
>NZ_JAVRKK010000027.1:0-23255 GCF_031962545.1 Candidatus Igneacidithiobacillus taiwanensis | reverse complement strand
TACCCGGTAAAACCCCCGGATCCGGTACCCGACATGTTGAACCTGCATGGCACTCCTCCCTCGCCAAAGAAGTGCCAAAGGTTTGTGAACTTATGCAGGAGCTAGGCGTTGCTTTAGCGTAAGAAGGAATTCTTCTGGATCTGCCGTGTGCTCAATCGTCTCAAGTGAGAGGATCCAGTCAAAGTCGCCGTCTGGCAACTCCTCGATTGGTCCTAAATGAAACTTAGTAAGTGACGTGTTGATATGCTTGGCCAAGCGGATCGCAGTATCATCAAGATCAACACCAACATAGGTGGAAATCCCCTCGCGCCGGTCGAGCAGCCATGCTGCTCCAAATCCGCTGCCTGCGGCAACTTCCAGAACGCGACCAGATTCGATCTGCTCGGTCACCCACTGGTAGCGGCTAAGCATCTGAGCAGTCGTCCAATAATTCTGCAAACCCGGAATGGGGAATTCCGAAAGACGGCGCTCTATAGCATCACCAAAAATCATCCTCGCCGATTCAGTAAAAATTATCTGCCCAGACATCTGATTTGCGCGCCAAAGGTCCATTACGTAGCGACTGACATCGTCAAGCAATGTTGCAGGCCAATCGGCGAATACCTCGGGCCAGATAATGCGTTGAGAATTATACTCGATCGGTAGGGCTAGCGCGGGAATGAGCCGATCCAGCTCCGAAAGGTAGAAATAAATATCGACGTGCGGCTGGGCAACACCGCCCTTCAGTAAGGCATCGAATCGAATCGTGCAAATTTCGATATCCGCAGAAGAAAGCAATCGTAATGTCGTGCGAGAAAAAAGCTGTCGCCGATTGAGGTGCGAATCGAAATCATAATTGCGGATGGATTGCAAGAGTGGTCCCTCAATCAAATGTACTGAAACAAACTTAACCCTTGCACCTGAGCAAAAGCTTTTTGCGCCGCCTGGAGGGCCGTGCTGCTTTCTTGGAACTGGGTGATTACTTCGGGGTAATTGATATCGGCAAGGCTGCTTTGGGTGGTCTGAAATTGCTGCGATAGATTGCTGTTGAGGGTACTCACCGATTGCGCTGCTTGCAGCTGCGAGCCAATAGCAGCTTGCGTACTGAGTAATTGCGTTTGGGCAGCGCTGAGATTTGCCAAGGCATTACTCAGGCCTTGGGCACGTTGGGTGTTGGCAGTCACCGAACCGGCACCAGCCTGTAGGGCGGTAATGATATCTTGAAAGGTTTGGAACAAACTCTGGGGCCTGGCGGCCTGAAGCGTAAAGGTATCGGTTTGCCCCAAACCTGGCGTGCCTTGGGCGGTAATCTGCGCCATGGGACCATTGGGGCCCGGAATCTCTATACTTTGCCCGGCAACGTAACTCCCAGAGCTGATGGGGTTCCAGCTCATTGGCGGATTGCCGGTCCCGCTGCTTACGGTGTAAGTCATTCCGCTGCTACCCTGGCTGATACTGATTTGGTAACTTGCGCCCTGGGCCACGAAAGCGTTCTGCGCTGCGCCGGGATCAAGGACCGATCCCGGGTCCAAGGTAACCGTACCCGAACTACCTGCGCTGTAATTGCCAGAGCTCGGCGTAACGGTGAAGGTTCCATTGCCGGCGGGGATATCCATAAAAATTGCGTTACCGGGCTGATTACTAGGGACACTCAAGGCAGGACCGATTTGCAGAAAATTCGTACCGCCATCGCCTTGATAAATCACCTGTCCATTGCTCTGTAACGCAAAAGGCGGGCTATTGTCCCGGGAACCACCGTAAATATATTTACCATTGGCATTCTGGGTATTGGCAAGCTGTACCAACTGCTGCAAATTTCCCTGCATGGCATTAATTGCATTTTGCAGATCATTGCCATTGACCGTGCCATTATTCATCTGCACCGCTAGCTGTTGCACCTGATTGATCAGCGTGCCCACGCTCTGCAGGGTGCTGCTGCTTTGATTCAGGTTCTGCTGTACATACTGGTTGTTCTGTTGATAGTTACTTAAATTGGCGAGGCGGCTTCCCAGATTCAGTACCTGACCGTACGCGGTAGGATTGCTTGCCGGGTTATTGAGCGCATTGCCTGTGGATAGCTGCTCACTCAGATTATTGAGCGTATTCTGCTGTTGCAACATGCCGTTCAGGCCAGTCTGGAAGATCTGCTGTGTACTCAGGCGCATAGTCTTTCTCCTTTTCTACAGGGACTGCATCAGGGACTGGAATAATGTATTACCAATGGAAATCGCCTTAGCGGCCGCTTGATAGGCCTGCTGATACAAGATCAGATTGGCTGCTTCCTGATCCAGGTTGACCCCGGAGTAGGACTGCTGCGCCGCCTGGGTTTGCGCGAGCAATGATTGCTGCGCCTGACTCGTGGTCTGCGCCTGATGGGTCTGCGTTGCGACCTGCGCAAGGAGCTGTGCGGCCTGGGCAGAGAAATTGTTTTGTCCACCATTGAGCGTTCCTTGGGTCGCCAGAGAAGACATGGCTTGCGCATTACCGTTGCTTCCCGGCCCACCCGGGCCGAGAGTAAGGGTGTCTCCCGCACCCACCAAAGTGCCCGATAACACCATCTGGTAAAAGCCACCCGGCGGATCACTCGGATAGGCGATATCGATGGCGGTGCCGGAGCTGCCCAGAGCAACGCTACCCGAGGCCAAAGTCGCGCCGGAGCTAGTGATGGTAAAGTTTGCCGTACCGCTGCTCGCGCCACTGGCAAACTGCAAGCTCAGAGTGGGGAGTGGGAAGCGCAGACCGCTGACTTGCACCGCCCCCGCACTCGTACCGCTCACGAACTGTCCGGCGGACAAGGTCATATTCCCGAGATTGTTGTTGACAATACCACCGCTGCTTGCCACGCCGGCACTGCCCACATATAGGCTTGCTGCGGCGATCCCGGACGGATCTTGTAACAGCGTTTGCAGGCGAGATGCTCCCAAGCGGGTCGGTTCGACCAAATAGCTGTCGCCCGCCGCAACCGAACCACTAACCTGCAACTGAAAACCCTCCTGAGAGAAGTTCAGGTTCGTTACACCACCGCTGCTGCTGCCACTGGTGCTATCTACCACCGCGCCCGTGCTGGCATTGCGCAATTCCCAAACGCCGCCAGAACTCATCTGCAGGATATAGTCCTGCCCCTGCAAATTGGCGACATTGGTGATCTGGCCTTGGACGCTCGCCCCGCTGCTTTGATTTTGTGCGTTGGCAAAGATCTGCACCGGCGCTAACGAAAACAAGGCGGAGCCGCTACTGCCATAGAGATTCAGCCCCTTTGCTTGTTGCTGGTTGAGGGTCGCTGCCAAGCCGTCGGCCAACAAACCCAAACCATTTTGGGCGGGAATCAGCGACTGCTGCCGGAATTGCAGCAACCCGCCCAGCGCGCCACCGACCAGACCCTGGCTGAGACTCTCGCTGCCCAGCGAACCGCTATAGGCGATGGTCAAGCTTTGCTGATCATAGTTGCTCGGACGCGTTACGAGGGAGAAGGCCTGGGCACCAGCAACCAAGACCTGTCCGTTGCTCAGATAGACATTCGTCTGATTGCCTTGCTGCATCACCTGCACGCCCACCTGGGCACTAAGTTGGGTAATGAGTTGGGCTTGCTGATCAAGGAGATCGTTGGGATTACCGTTACCCTCTCCCTGCAGACTGGCAATCTGCTGATTGAGTTGGGCAATCTGCTTGCTCAGACTGTTGACGGTCTGCACACCTTGCTGCAGTTGCTGGTTAACGCCCTGACCGATGCTATTGAGCTGCTGCGCCAGGCTCTGGAAATTACTCGACAGCGACTGAGCGTTGCCAAGGAGGGTTTGGCGTGCGGGAAGATCGCTAGGGCTCGCCGCCACCTGCGCGACCCCGGAAAAAAATTGCTGAATCTGGGAGCTGACGCTACCACTACTGAGCAGGCCCATGACTTGCTGTAAATTCTGGCTGAGGGTAGAGGCACCACTAGCACCCGCCGTTGCCGACCACACCTGCCCTTGCAGAAAACTGCTGTATACCCGCTGCACGTTACTGATTTGGGTGCCATTCCCATAGAATTGCCCCCCCCGGTAACTGGGAGTTAAGGTCGACTGCACAACCGTTTCTTGGCTGTAGCCCGGCGTGTTGACGTTGGCAATATTGTTGCCCGTCACTTGCAAGGCCTCTTGCGCGGCTTGCAGACCACTCAGCGACGCATTGATCAGTCCCGATACTCCCGACATGGTTCAGGCACTCCCCAAAGAATGACCGCGGCCGATGCGATCAGCAAAACTCGAGGCGGAGGTAGGACTGCTGGGCTCCAGACGTTCGCGAATTTGCCCCATACCCACACGCAGTAGGTGCTCGAAGGAGGCCACCGTCTCTTGCAACTTCAATACCGCAGCCGCCAACTCTGCCCCTGGGGGACGCGAGCCTGCGCTGTTGCGCAGCAGCAGAAGTTGTTGGGCAAGATCCTGTTGCAAGGCTAGCTCTTGCGCACCGGCTATTTTGCCCGCCACCAAGGCAGCCTGCGCTTCCTGCAGCCGTGACGTCAGGCGCCGCACGGCTTCCAATTCGGATTGATCCTCGGCTTCCATGCCCATCTCCGTCCATCCTACCTGGGATAACGTCACAGTTGGCGCAAAACTCAAGGGCTTAGCCCCGTACCTGCCAAGGCGGCCTGCATGACCGGTCCTTGGGCCAACTCGGTAATCTTGGCAGCGTAGCTGGGGTCGGTGGCGTAGCCGCCATCCTGGAGGGCCTGCGCAAAGCCGGCGATGTTATTGCCCTGCCCCAAGGCTGCCCGGTAGCGGGGGTTATTGAGTAGCAGCTGGGTATAATTTTCGACGCTGGCGAGCACATTGCGATAGGCACGGAAGCTATCGTTTTCCACAACCTCGACACCATGGATGAATTCGTGGGTGAGATTCTTTTCTGCCGCTCCAGTCCAACCCGTTCCAGCCTTGATACCGAAGAGGTTATCGCCGGGGGCATGGGCACCCCAGCCAGTCTCGAGGGCCGCCTGCGCGAGGATGGCAACGGGGGACACATCGAGTCGCACCGCCGCTTGGCGGACTGCCGGGAGAATGCTCTGCACAAAGGCGCGGGCGCGCTGGACCAGGCTCTGCCCTGGCTGTTTCCAACTCCCACCAGAGGTGCCTGGCGCGGATTGCGCCACAGCCGCAGGAATCGTTACCGGCGTGTCGGCGGCCTCTGCCTTGGCTGCCGCCTTTGCACTCCAATCCAGGTGGTACCGGTTGGCAATTTCCTTGGCCAGGGTGTTCGCCAAGCCGATACCCCGGCCTTGCGCCACGGTTTGCGCAATCTGTTGGGTGAAAAGGGACTGAAACATCGGCCCGCTGTTAGAACCGAGCAGGTCCGAGCCAAAGGTGGTCTTGCTCATGGAGGAAAGCATTTCAGCCAGCAGCATCGCCTCAAATTGCTTGGCAGTGGCAAGAATGGCAGCGGGATTCTTGGCTTGGGCTTCCTGGTGCAACTGTTGCAGTTGCGCAAAACCGAGAGCGTTGGCAACTGCGGCGGTTGCGCCTTTTCCGCCCAGAGATACTGCTTGGGCCTGCGCCTGCAGAGAAATACCCGTACCGCTCATATCACCTCCAACTGGGCGTGCAGCGCGCCAGCGGCCTTCATCGCCTGCAAGATAGCGATGAGATCCGTAGGCGTCGCACCAACCGCGTTCAGGGCGCGCACTACCGCCTCGAGGCTCACGCCGGGTTCAAACATCAGCAGCTTGGCTTGCGGCTGCTTGATTTTGACATCGGCCTGAGGAGCGACCACCGTTTGCCCAGCCCCCAGCGGATTTGGCTGGCTCACCAAATATTTCTGCGAAATAGTGACCGAGAGGTTGCCGTGGGCAACGGCGCAACTGCCCAGAGTCACGTTCTGCCCGAGCACCACCGTGCCGCTGCGCGCATCGATCACCACCTTGGCCAGCGGCGTTTCCGGGTTGACACTCAGGTTTTGGATCAAGGCCAAAAAGTTGACGCGCTGGCTGGGATTACTCGGCGCCCGTACCTGCACCACCCCCGCATTGAGGGCCTCGGCGGTGCCGTAACCGAGGCTACGATTAATGGCATCGACAATACGCGCCGCCGTGGTAAAGCTCGGCGTGTGCAGGTCGAGCTGCAAAGGCCCGCCGCCGGCAAAGGCGTCGGGAACACTGCGTTCCACATTGGCGCCGTTTGGGATGGTACCCGCAGTGCTAATATTGACCTGGGCCGAGGCGCCATTGCTACTCGCCCCAAAGCCGCTGACGATGATGTTGCCTTGGGCGACGGCATAGGTCTGCCCATCGGCACCTTTCAACGGCGTCATCAGCAGGGTGCCGCCCGCTAGGCTCGAGGCATTGCCCACTGCCGAAACCGTCACGTTGATGGTCTGCCCCGGCTGCGCATAGGGCGGTAGATGCGCGGTCACCATCACCGCCGCCACATCCTTGGGCTGCAGATTATTTGCCACCGAAGCGGGCAGATTGATACCCAAGCGCTGGAACATGTTGAGGAGCGATTGCGTGGTGTACGGCACCTGGGTTGCCTGATCGCCAGTGCCATTCAAACCGACCACCAAACCATAGCCCACCAATTGGTTGCTACGCTCCCCCGAGACCGTGGTCAAATCGCGGATGGTCTCGGCAGCGGCCGGCAGCGCGACCCAGCTGAGCAGCATCATTGCCGTGCCTAGGCAAAGAGCCAACCTACGCGCAAACGATGACGTCATGCTCAATCTCCTTTCTACTCAAAATGGCCAGAGAGAAAGAAAGAATCGTGCCAACCAGGGCATTTTTGCCGCGGCATAGACACTGCCATTACCGCTATACTCCACCCGTGCATCGGCAATTTGCGTAGACAGCACGGTATGTTGCGGGGTTACGTCCGAGGGCCGAACAACACCGGCAACGCGGATATATTCCCGGCCACCGTTGAGCAACACCTCCTTCGAGCCCTCGATCACCAAGTTACCATTACCCATGACCCGCACCACCGTCGTTTCGAGGGTGGCGGTAAAGGTATTGCTCTGGGTCGTTGCCCCACTGCCGCCAAACTTTTGACTACTGTTGGCGCCCATGGAGGGGCTGATCTGGCTGCCGCCAATGTTGCCAAAGGCGGGGGTAAGACCAAAGAAGTTGGTCAGCGCGGCACTCAGGGTGTCCGAGCGATTGATGGCCGTATTGGTATTGTTCGAGGCGCTGGCATTTTCCTGGATCAGGACGGTAATCAAGTCGCCGACGCGGTTGGCACGGTTATCGGCAAAGAGCGAAACATTGGTTTCCGGCTGCCAGATAGCGCCATTGGCAGGGTGCGCATTGAGGGAAGTTGGTTCGGCAGGGATGGGCAGCGGCTTGATCGGGCCCATTTCTGGTGACTCGTTGAGAGCACAGCCCGCCAGGGCGAACACCAGGCCCCAGAGCAAGAGCCTGAGCAGACCACTCCATCTTCTCGTCCCCAGCCTGTTCATGATGCCGTCTCCTCAAATGTTATCGATGGCGTAGCCCAGCATGGCATCGGAGGTGGAAACCGCCTTACTGTTGATTTCGTAGGCACGCTGGGTGGCAATCATATCCACCAACTCCGAAACCACATTGACATTGGACGACTCGAGATACCCCTGCTGCACCGTACCCAAGCCATTCAGACTCGGCTGGCCGGTTTGCGGCGCGCCAGAAGAACCCGTCTGCAAATAGAGATTGTCGCCAATACTCTGCAAGCCCGTAGGATTGATGAAATTGGCGAGCTGGATGGTGCCCACCTGTTGCGGCGCCGCCTGCCCCGGGAGCACTACCGAGACAGTGCCATCGCTGCCGATGGTAATGCTCTGTGCGTTGGGGGGAATGGTGACTGGTGGTTGTAGGAGATAACCGTTGGAGGTCACCAACTGACCCTGGTTATTGAGTTGGAAGGTACCGTCGCGGCTGTAAGCGATGGTGCCATTGGGCTGCAGAATCTGAAAAAAACCCTGGCCGTTGATGGCGACATCGAGAGCATTTCCCGTTTGAGTGAGATTACCCTGGGTCATCAAGCGCTCCGTCGACATCACCCGCACCCCGGTACCCAACTGCAAGCCCGAGGGATACTGGGTGGTTTGCGAAGACTGGGCACCCGGCTGGCGCAAGTTTTGGTAAAGCAGATCCTGAAACACCGCCCGCGACTGTTTGAAGCCGGTGGTGTTGACGTTCGCCAAATTATTGGCGATCACGTCCATCTTCGTCTGTTCCCCTTCCAGGCCCGTGGCCGCCACATACAAAGAACGCATCATGACAATTTCTCCTTACGCTCAGGAAACCACCAACACCTGATTGGCGGCGGTACGATCCTGATCGATGGTCTGGATCAGCTTGGTTTGCATCTCGAATTGTCGGCTGTCTTGCAACATCTGGATCATGCTTTGGATGGGGTTGACGTTACTTCCCTCCAAGGCACCGCTTTCGAGAACGACATTGGGGTCTTCTGGTGCCGGTTGCTGGTCTGCGGTCTGAAACAAGCCGTCCGCGCCTTTGCGCAGCGTGCTCTCCGGCGGATTGACCAACTTGATTTGATTGATGACCAACAAGCCGTTTGGCTGATTTCCCTGTGGTACTCCCGAAATCGCCCCATTGCTACCAATGGTCAGGCCCGTCATGGGCGGCAGAGAAATGGGCAAACCGTTAACCCCCAGTACCGGGTGCCCAGTTGCCGTTTCCAGAATCCCCTGCCCATTGACCTGCAGGTTACCGTCACGGGTGTAGGCCTCCTTGCCATCGGGCCCTTGCACGGCGATCCAGCCCTTGCCATTGACGGCGACATCCAGGGCCCGTCCGGTATGAACGATCGGCCCACTCTGAAAGTCCCAGCTCTCGTCGGTGGTAGCGGTGTAGACCCGCGTGGGCAGGCCCGCCCCCGAGCCGTAGACCGGCAGGGCCCGGGTTTGCGCAATTTCGGCGCGAAAACCGCTGGTGTTGGCATTGGCGAGATTGTTGGCGACGACGGTTTGCCGTTCTTGCAGGGCGTTGGCCCCAGTCATGGCAATGTAGAGCGTGTCCATGGGCGGCTATCTCCTTTACAGGCTCAGCAGCGTCTGCACTACGGTGTTCTGCGTCTTGATCGTTTGCGCGTTGGCTTGATAGGCCTGCTGCGCCACAATCAGCTTGACCAGGTCGTTGGAGAGGTCGACGTTGGACTGCTCCACAGCCCCCGATTGCAACACTCCAAGATTGGTGCTACCCGGGGTGCCGGTCAAAGGCTGACCAGAGGCATAAGTTGCCGCCCAATAGTTATTGCCAAGATTTTGCAGGCCATTGTTGTTGGCAAAGCGGGTGAGGCTGATCTGTCCCATGAGCTGCGACTTGCCGTTGCTATAGCGCGCAAAAATATTGCCACCGGAATCGATGGAGAGTCCCGACAACTGTCCCGGTCCGTAGCCATTAGAATTATTGCTAATGACCGCATTCGGAGAGTCGTAGTTGGTGCTGCCGCTGTAATTCACACTGATGGTGGAGGGTGCAGCACCATCGGCCCAGGAGATTGGTCCTACGGAACCCGATGTCGTGCCGATGGCCGTACCGTTTGCATTGAAGACCAGAGTCCCCAAACTGCCGGAACTCACCCCGCCAGAGGCAGTGGTACCGGCCACGGAGTATGCCACGTTCCACACCTGCCCTATGCCGGAGCTACCGGAGCTCCCGGTGCTTGGGCTCAGCTGGTAGTACGTCGTGAGCAACTGCGGCGTACCGAGACTGTCGTAGATCGTTGTAGTGGTAGAGTAATTGTAAGTGCTCGGATCGTTGATGTTCAGGGCACCACTGATAGGGGTATTGGTGGAGTCGAGGTTGAGACTAATGCCCAGGCCAGAGGTTGCCTGAGGAGCAAGTGCATTTTGGCTGATCACAAGCGGACCACTGGCGCCGGTGAGTTTACCGTTTTGGGCTTGCATACCGATCAACTGGCCGCCATTGGCATCGACGATTACCCCACCAGAGCTCAACTGGAACTGTCCGTTACGTCCATATACGGTGCTGCCATTGTAATCGAACTGAAAAAATCCATTACCATTGATGGCTACATCAAGAGGATTGCTCGTGGTCTGGATATTGCCCTGGGTAAACTGCTGCGCCACCGTCATTACCTGGGTGCCGATACCCACCTGCCCATTCAAGGGGGCGTTGTTTTCCATGGCCGCCGCGTAGGCATCGGAAAACTCGGCATTGGAGGATTTGAATCCCACGGTATTGGCGTTGGAAATGTTATTGCCCAGCACCTGCAAATCGATATTGGCCGCTGCAAGTCCACTCAACGCTGTATTCAATGCGCCCATGATTGCTCTCCTTAACTGATGTTCTGGACGGAACTGAAAGGAACTGACCCCGCTTGCCCGCTCAACTGCAAAGTGGGTCCGCTGCTACCCAAGGTGACACTGTTCACTACACCCAGGCTGTAGGGTGTCGCGGTTACCCCCTGGGAACCGTTAGCGGCTTGTACCGAGAACCGATAAGTACCAGCCGGCAGCGTAGCCCCGGCGTTATCCAACCCATTCCAGGTAAAGCTATGCATTCCGGAGCCCTGCGAGCCCTGGGGCAAAATAGCAAGGGTCTGGCCGGCGGAATTCTGCACCAACACATTGACATTGCTGGCGTCGCCGCTGAGATTGTAGGCTCCCGCAGCGCTGCCGCCGCTGAGCTGCAGGGTGTTACCGGCAGTGCTTACCGTCTTACCAATCAAGGTGGCCGCCTGCAGTCCCTGATTTTGATTGATCTGATCCATGAGACTACTTAGGGAGCTCTGAATGGCATTGACGCCATTGGCGACGCTGAATTGTGCGAGCTCCGAGGAAAGATCCTGATTGCTCAGCGGATTGAGTGGATCCTGGTTCATCAACTGCGTAACCAAGAGGTTATAGAAGGTGCTCACACTGGCCAGCCCGCTGGCGCCGGAGCTCGCCGACCCAGAACTGCTGGCGCTGTTGGACTGCAAGGAGGCATAGAAGGGATTGACGGCGGAACTGAGTGAACTGGCGCTGCTCATGTCTAGGCTCCTAGAGTCAGGGTTTTCTGCATCAGGCTTTTGGTGGTCTCCAGGACGTTGACATTGGCCTGGTAGGCACGCGAGGCAGAAATCATGTTGACGAGTTCATCGACGGGGTTGACGTTGGGCATCTTGACGTAACCCTGGGCATCGGCGAGGGGGTTACCCGGTTCATAGACCAGCTTGAATGGGCCGGGCTTTTCCACCACACCCGCTACCGCCACACCATCGACACCGGCGGGGCCGCTACCCATGGGCTGGGCGGCAAAGACTACTTCCCGCGCCCGGTAGGGTTGACCGGTAGAACTGGTGGCCGAATTAGCATTTGCTAAATTGCTAGCGACAACATTGAGCCGATAGCTTTGCGCCGTAAGCCCGGAACTCGCCACATTGAACACCGAAAACAAAGACATTCCGCAATCCTCCTACTGCTGCATCACTGAGTGGTACCCGTGATGGCCGACAACAAGGTCTTGATCTTACCCGTCAGAAAAGTGACGTCGCCTTGGTAGCGCAAGCTGTTTTGGGCAAATTCCGACTGCTCACGATTCATATCTACCGAATTTCCATCCAACCCGACTGCGCTACCGCGCTGATACTGCACAAAGCCCGCCAGGGAGAGATCGCCGGCGCTCGCTGTAAACTGGCGCGGCTGATCGGTCCGCAGGGGTAGGCGCGCGCCCTGGCCGGCCTGCACCGCTCGCAAGGTCTGGGCAAAGGGAATATCTACCGCCTTGTAGTTGGGGGTATTGGCATTGGCGATATTGGCCGCCAGTAGCTGCTGACGATATCCCGACACCCGCAGGGCATCCGCCAAAGGATCCAAGGTTTGACTCAAGAGGCCGGCCATCCGCAACATCTCCCTACAAACGGTTTGACTAGCCAAAGCAAATGCCGTGCCCATTGCCGGAATCGTTCTTTTGACGGGTTCTGAGGATGGAATCTGCGGTATCGGCGGCGAGAACCGACCGACCGAACGCCAACTCGGCAAGACCTTGCCGGAGAGCGAGGCGGCAAACTCCCGCCGTCGACAAAACCTGGGGCGCAGCATCCTGGCCCATCAATTGCTTGCTAACCGGGTGAGATTGGGTAGCGACAGGAAAGGAGGAAGCGGTGCGAAGTTTTCTGCGATTGCTCGGACTAATCTGCCTCGCCCTGACTGGGGTCGTGCCCGCGGCGCACGCTGGCGAAAACGTTGCGACCCTGCGTCAGGCCGTCCGTGCCTTTGTTCGCCAACACCTACCAGCAGGCACCCAAGAGAGTCAGGTGAGCGTGGACGTTCCGGCCAGTAGCATCAGCTTCCCTGCCTGCAGTCATCTCGAACTGGGCTACTTTGGCTATGCCAATCCTTTCGGCAGCCAAACGGTGAGTGCCCATTGTGCCGCGCCGCAAAGCTGGACCCTGTATGTGCCGGTACAAGTGCGTCAGGGCAGCGCCATTGTCATTGCCGCCCACAGCCTGAGTGCGGGCACCATCCTCACGGCTGGCGATTTGCGCACGAGTTCCGCCGACCCCGGCAATCTTGCCGGCGCGCCCCTGAGTAACCCCCAGGAGGCCATCGGCCAGCGCCTGCGCTATGGGGTAATGGCTGGGCAGCCGATTTTGCGTTCGATGTTGCAGGCACGGAATCTCGTCCATGCTGGTCAGCAAGTCACCATTGTGGCCGAGGGCGACGGGATACGCATTGCAACGATTGCCGACGCCATCGAGGATGGGCAAATGGGGCAGAGCATATTGGTGCGCAACATTCAGTCGGGCCGCGTTTTGCATGCCATAGTCTCCGGCGCTGGTACGGTAAAAGTATCATTCTAACAGCAAACGCTAGGATTGATTGGCAGCATTCAAGAAATCGTGACCCTGTGTCGTTACCTGTAGGGAAGTCCGTTTAGGAGCTAGAATCATGAATCCCATCCAACCCAAGTCCAATGTGCCGGGCATTGCCCCTACCGGGCCACGGCCAGAGCGTAGCGCCAACAGCCCAGTGGCAAAAACGCCGAGCGAGGCAAGAGTCGGCCAGGAGCAAGTTACCCTGTCGGCAACGGCGCAAGCCCTGCTCCAGGCCAGTGGCAACACCGGCAATCCACGAGTAGAGGCGCTGCGGCAGGTGGTCGCCAGCGGCACCTACGCTATCTCTCCGGAGCAAATCGCCAAAGGTTTGACGACGGATCAGCTGCAGATGCTGCCAAAGAGCGGGAGCTGAGCCTTGGCCGAACCGCTTGCCGCCATCGACGAGCAGAGCCAGCGTCTAGAAACGCTGCAAAAGGTGCTAGTGAAAGAATCGCAAGCACTGCTCGCCAACGATTGGGCGAGCATCCAGGCCTTGGCTGCGCAAAAAATCCAACTATTTCGCGAAATCAGTGCCCTAGAGAGCCAGCGGCAAGGGCAGAGCGCGAGTCCTGCGCAGCTACTACGCCGCCAACAGGCCCTCGCCCAAGTAGCGCGCCATAATCAGCAAAACGGCGCAAGCATCCAGGCCCTCGGCCGTTTTCAGCAGGAGGCCTGGCAAATTCTCTTTGGCCCCGAAAATAAGCTCTATGGTTACGCGGGACGGATCGAAAATGACAAGAGTGGCCACCGCTTGGGCAGTGCCTGATGCTCATCCTCACCCGCCGCAAGGGCCAAGCCATCTGTATTGGGGATGACATTCGTATCGTCATTACCCGCATCGACGAAGGCCAAGTTCGCATTGGTATCGAGACCAGCAACAACGTCCCCATCTACCGTGAGGAATTGCTGCAGGAAATTCGCAAAAACAATCGCGATGCGGCGGCCAGCGAATCACCGCAATTGGAGCAATGGTTGGCGGGTCACTTTCCCAATCCCAATGAGGAAGAAGAATGAGCGCAGAGTACTACCCAACCCGCTTCGGTAAGTTGCCGGTGCCCAGTACGCAGATCTGGCGATGCGATCCGGCGCTGGCGGGCTTTTCAGAACTCCAGCGTTTCGTCTTACTGCATGTGGAAAATCAGGGCCCCTTTCTCTGGCTGCAGGCCCTCGAGGATCCAGCCATTGCCTTTCCGCTCTGCGACCCTATCCATTTTGGTGTGGACTACGCGGCTCCCAAGCCAGCTTGTGGCGAAGGGACGATCATGCTCATGGTCATTGTCCCCCGCGACGGCGATGCAGCGGGACTGCGCGCTCACCAGATGGCACCGCTCTACTTCTGCCCGCAGCAACGCGTTTTTCGACAGTGGATCGTCGAGGCGCCGCAGCCGTGCCAGGGTAGCGGTGCCGCCCTGCCGCCGGCGACGCTTTTGGCCATGAGCATTCGCCTCGGGCTGGATGCCTCAGGCGAGGCTAGTACGGCGTAGAGCCTCGCGGTTGTAACGCAGCCCCAACTGAATCAAATACTCCTGCAAGGCAGCAGGCGGCGCCAAAAAAGCGACGCCAATTTCTTGGACGATGCCGTCGGCGCTCCGCCGTGGTCCTCCCAGGTGACAAATCCTCGCGGCTACCCGGTGTTGGCGTCCTGCCAGAGAAAAACACAGCTCCGGCAAGTTCTCCTGTACCGTAAGAGGATAGTCTCGAGGCATCGGCACGCTGGCACGCAAACCGCCGGCGCCCAAATCGAGGATCTGCATACGCAGGGCGCGCGCTCCCCGGCGCTGTAGCTCCCCGCTCATCCCCGCCCCGGCAGGGGCGCGCAGATGGCCACGACGCTGCCACTGGTACACCCTCTCGGGCGGCGTGCAATGCGCTGCCGGATACCGGCGCCACCGACCGATGCCAAGAAAACGCAGACAAAATCCCGTGGGAATTCCCGCCAGCATCCCCCAACACCACAGCTCCTGCCCCACCCGGTCGGGGTGGGCCGTTGCCTGCGGCCAAGGGTCGAACAACAAACCTTGATCATTGGGCAAGAGCTCGAACAACTCCGTCTCTTGGACCCGCGCGTTTTCCCCAGGCAAAATCTGCCAGTAGCTTTGCTCCGGCATCGCCATGGTCAGGCGACGGGCGCTGCTTGGCCCCTGTAGGCAGCTTTGCTGAAACAGCTCGTGGAAAAGGTTCTGCGTCGTCAAGGCTAATACTCCGTGATGCACCGTGCTGCCGATTGCCAAGCAGCAAACATGCCGGCATGGTCTTTGCGTGTTATCCTATCGTCGACGATGGGAGAACTACCGATGGCTCGGGGACGTTCGCGCAAAAAAGAGGAAGAATGGGAGAACCATGAACGTTGGCTAGTATCCTACGCCGACTTCATCACCCTCCTCTTTGCCTTTTTTGTGGTCATGTATGCTATTTCTTCGGTGAACGAAGGCAAATACAAGGTGCTATCGCAAACCTTGGTATCGGCCTTTTCCGGGCACCCGTATTCAAGCATCCCGATCCGCAGTGACAAGGAGAGCCCTGCAGTTTCGTCGCCAAGCCACGTCCAATTGCCGCCGCTGCCGAAAATTGTGCCTAACCCCGATATTGGCAAAGCACCCAAGAAAGCGGCCGCACCCGCTCCTGAGCAAGCACGTCTCGACGCCCTGCAGCAAGAAATGGAATCCTTACTCAAGCCCCTGATCCAGCAAGGCAGTGTGATCGTTCATCGTAGCGGACTGGGGGTGGTGATAGATCTCAACGCCAAGATTCTTTTTCCCTCGGGTCAGGCGCAGCTGACGCCGCAAGCGGAGCAGACCCTCGCCCAGATTGCTCGCGTCTTGGCACAGGTTCCCTACCAGATTCAGGTCAATGGTTTTACCAACGACCTCCCGATCCGTACCCCGCAATTTCCCAACAACTGGGCGCTTTCGGCAGCACGGGCGGTAGCGGTGGTGGGAATCTTCAGCGAGAATGGAGTCGATCCGCGGCATCTGGTTGCCGCCGGCTACGGCAAGTATCATCCGATCGCACCCAATGACACCGCCCAAGGCTTGGCCATGAATCGTCGCGTCAGCATCGTTGTCGTTTCTCCCCAGCACCCCAGCCATGCCGGGGTAGACCCGATCCTGGCCGGGGCCATCGATCAACGAGGATAGGCAATGCAAGCGTCAAAATCTCGACAACGCCTGGGGAGTTTCCTGCTCGGGACGACTATCCTGCTACTCGTCCTCGTCCTGATGCTGGCGCTCTTGCACCCCTTGCTCTCCTCGCTCTCCTCGCTCTCCTCGTCCGGCCAGAGACCCCCGGCCAGCGTCCATCTTCAACTTCCTGTAGTTGCGGCGCCAACGAGCTCCACGCTGTCGGTACCCGAAACACCAAGCGCCGCTACCAAAAGCCCGGTGCCTGTCGCGACTGCGCAGAGCGCAGCAGCAGTCGCCAAGACTTCTGCACCCGGCACGCCCTGCCAAAGCGCTGGCTGGTATGCACAGCTCGGCGCCTTCTTTACGCCGGCACAGGCCGAAAAGCTGGCGCGGCGCGCAGCGCGTAGCGGGCAACCGGTGTGCATTGGCAAGCATCCGCAACAGCGCCTCTATCGCGTTCTTGCCGGCCCATCCGGCGCCGACCGTGCCGCCGCCCGCAACGTCGCGGAGGGCTTCATCCGCAGCAAAATCAGCCCGCACGCCTATCCCCAGTATTGGTCGCCTACCCCATAACTACAGCTTTCCTTCCTTCGTGTCGTTGCAGTAGCCAAGCCGGGGATACCCGGCCGGGAACACGAATTGCTTTCCCGGCCTGTACCCATGCTGCAACGACGAGGAGAGCCCATGGGCCTGGACCTAGTAGACAAGAACATCAACATCTTGATTGTCGATGACTTTTCGACCATGCGTCGCATTGTGCGCAATCTGCTGCGCGAGATCGGCTTTACTACCTTTGATGAGGCCGAAGATGGCGTGCAGGCTTTGCAAAAACTGCAGAGCCAAAACTTTGACTTGGTTGTCTCCGACTGGAACATGCCGAACATGCAGGGCATCGACCTGCTCCGCGCCATCCGCGCCGATGCGCGGCTGCGGCAGATTCCGGTGCTCATGGTGACTGCCGAAGCCAAGCGCGAGAACATCCTCGAGGCCGCGCAAGCCGGGGTCAACGGCTATATCGTCAAACCCTTTACCGCCGATACCTTGCGCGAAAAGCTCGATGCCATCTTCAAGCGCCTGCAGGCAGCGCAGGGAGCGGCAAAATGAACGGGCAACCTGCCGAACGCTCGCTCAACGAAATCGACTTGCTTTTGCGCGAGGGCCTGCGGCGTATCGCCCAGACCGCCGAAACCGACTTGCAGGGCGCCCAAGACCCTTTGGAAGAGGCCTTGCGCCTCACCGAAGAGCAAACCATGGCGACCCTCGCCGCCGCCGAACTCGCGCAAAGTGCTGTGCAGGAGATTCGCGCGGCCCACGATACCTTCATCGATGCCCAGCTTGCCCAAATCGAGCAGGCCCTGAGCCGCATCGTTGCCAGCCAGCAGGGGCAGGACCTTGCCGGTCAGCGGCTGAAAAAAGCCATCACCCTGCTCCGTGCCGTCGAGAGCCGAATTAGCCAAACCCTAACGGAAATCGGCTTGGAGGGAGGGGCGCAGATGACCATGCCAGCGGCTGGGCCAGATATTGACCAGGGTGAAGTCGATGCCCTCCTCGCGGAATTGGGAATCTGACCATGGACGCCGAGATTCTGCAGGACTATCTGCCAGAGGCGCGAGAGCTGCTGGAGAAGGCCCAGGAGGAAATTCTCCGCCTCGAGAGTTGTCCCGACGACGAACAGCTTCTTGCTAGTCTGTTCCGGGCTTTTCATACCCTGAAGGGCGGCGCCGGATTTCTCGATGCCCAGAATCTGGTCGACTGGACCCACCATCTCGAGGATCTCCTCGACAAGCTGCGCTGCAAACAACTGCGCGCAAACTCGGCAACCATCGATGCCATCCTGCGCGGCCTCGATGTTATCGAGGGTATGCTGCAGGAACTGGCGCAAGGGCAATACCCCAGTCCTGGCCCGGCGGAGCTCGGTGCCCGTATCCAGGCCATTGCCGCCGCAGCAGACAGCGCTACCGAATGCCCGCCAACTACGCCCGCGCCAGCAACGGAAGCCGCGAGCGGGGAGATTTATGTGCAGCAGCGCGAGCAGGCGGATGGCACCACCGGCGTGTATGTCGCGCCGCCAACGGCCGCGGATGAAATTACGCCCGAAGAATTTGAGGCCGTACTCGATCAACTCTACGGCACTCAGGCTCCCGGCCTAGCCGCCAGCGACGCGAGCGACGACATCACCGAGGCCGAATTTGAACAAGTGCTCGACCAGCTCTATGGCAGTGGGGCACCGGGTGTTACCATGGCCAGCGTCCAGCCAACGGCCGAGGCCGCCAAGGAAGAGAGCAAGGCGGCAACCCCAGTCGCGCACCCGACAAGCGCTGCCTCCGACGTAGAAAATACCCTCCGCGTCGATGCCACCCGCCTGGATGCGGTCATGAATCAGGTGGGCGAATTGGTGTTGCTGCGCAATCGCCTCAACTCTGCCATTAGCGGTCTGCTCGAAGAAAATGAGGATCTTAGCCGCATCGCGCGGGAAATGGATCTTAGTGTCAACGATTTGCAGGTCAACGCCATGCGCCTGCGCATGCAGCCCTGCAAGCGGATCTTTCAGCAACTGCCGCGGGTGGTACGCGATGCCTCTCGACAATTGGGCAAGCAGGTGCGCCTCGAGCTCCAGGGAGAGGATGTCGAAATCGACAAAGGGGTAGTGGATGCCCTGTCCGGCCCCATGACCCATCTCATCCGCAATAGTCTCGATCACGGTATCGAGCTGCCGGAGCAAAGGCGACTGGCACAAAAACCGGAGCAAGCCACTATCCGGGTCCGCGCCATCCATCTCGGCGACAAGGTACGCATCGAAGTCAGCGATGATGGCCGCGGCATTGATCACCAAGTCGTCGTGCAAAAGGCGCTCGAGAAGGGCCTGCTCAGTACCGAGCAGGCCGCTCGTCTGTCGGAACAAGAAGCCCTCGAACTGATCTTCCGGCCGGGTTTCTCTACCAAGGAGCAAGCCACAGAACTCTCCGGCCGCGGTGTGGGCATGGATGTGGTCAAGGAGACGGTGCGCAAGCTCCGCGGGCGGCTCGAGCTGCAGACCCGACTCGGCGTTGGCACCACGATTGCGATGGAATTTCCCCTTACCCTCGCCATCCTGCCGGTACTGTATGTGCGGCTGCGGCGCGCCAATTACGCCCTGCCCATTAGCGCCATCGAGAGCCTACTCGAAGTCGAGGAAGAGCGAATCCATCGCATGCAGGGGCGCAGTGTATATCACCTCGACGACGGTCAAATTCTGCCGATTGTCGATCTTGGCGCCCTGCTGCACCAGCGCCCCCTGCGCCTCGGCAGCGAGGCGGTCGAAGGCGTGCTTACCGACCGTGCCTTGCTGTTGGTATCGGAGGTGCGCAGCAATGAAGACTCGGTAATCAAACCTCTCGATTTTCTCGCCGACAATCACTGGTACCAGGGTGCCACCATTTCGGGGCGCGGCGACGTAGTGCTGATCCTCGATCCGCAGGCCCTGAGCAGCCAAAGCAGCACGCAGGGAGTATCAAGCCATGACTAATGTGCGCTTGATCATGGATGTCATCGACGCTTCTTTTACCGCGCGCCGCGACATCGAGCGCGCCCTGCGGGAAATCGACCGCCGCACCCTCAATGCCATGGTTCTGGTCAAGAAGCATGGCAATCGCCTCGCCGGCTACGGCGTCGTTGCCCAAGCCTTCCGCGAGCGCGCTGCCGTTTTGCGCGAATCCGCCTCCCATCTGCAGGAAAACATCGCACCGCTCATCGAGGCGCAAATGCGCATCCTGCAGCACCAGCGCCTGCTCGAAAACTACCGGCAACTCAACAACAACAGTGTGAGCAAACCCTGCCCCGGACTGCTGCGCGCCTACGAACAGTGGAGTGCCTTGGTAGAGGAAGAAAGCAAAAATGCCAACGCCATCCGCCAGCTGCTGCTGGAAAAAGTGCAGTTACTGCAGGAGGGCGTCGAGGCGCAGGAATATGTAGTGACCAGCGCGCGCATTGAAGCCGCCCTTGCCGAGGCGAGCGGCGCCCCGCTGGTGCAGGTTTCTCGCGACATGGGCGAAGCCGTGCAGATCGTTGCCCGCGCTATTCGCCATTACCGCCAACAATTGGAGCGACTGCAAGATGAAAGCATCGAAAGTCTTTGAAAACAAGGATCACCGATGGTGGATCCTGCATGACCAGCAGGAGAATCGCGTCATCGATTCGAATGTGTACGTCATGGAGTCGAAAGGACAGGCCATGCTCTTCGACCCCGGCGGTTTCGAGATTTTTCCCCAGGTCTTTGCCGCCCTCGTCGAGGCCGTACAGCCAGCGAGTATTCAGGCAGCCTTTGTCTCCCACCAGGATCCCGACATTGCATCGAGCCTGCCCCTTTGGCACGCCTGCAACCCGAGCATGCAGTGGTATATTCCGAGCCTTTGGGAGGGCTTCATTCGCCACTATGGCGCCCTCGATGCCCCTTTTCGCAAGATTCCCGATGGCGGTGAAGATATCCTGCTCGGCGGACGGCGCCTGGAGCTGATTCCCGCCCACTATCTGCACGCCTCTGCCAATTTCCATGTGTACGACCCCGAGGCCAAGATCCTGTTTTCGGGCGATGTTGGCGCTGCCCTGCTCCCCGCCGGACATAGCGCTTGGGTAGACCGGCGTGATCCCGATGGCAAGGCCTTTGCCCAACATATCGAAAAGGCACGCTATTTTCATCAGCGCTGGATGCCATCGGAGCGCGCCAAAAAACACTGGCTCGAGCGCGTGCGCAAACTCGAAATCGACTACCTCTGCCCGCAACACGGCGCCATCTATAGCGGCGCGCAGGTGCAACGATTTTTGGACTGGTTTGCCGAATTGCCGGTAGGCATAGCTGTAGAATCCTGAGGAAAAACATGAACCGAGAAGAATTGGAAAGCTACGCCGTTGCCCTACTCGAGCCCCTGAGCAGCCTAGAAATGCTCTGCGAGGCCGATGACGCCATGGAAAACAAGATTTTTTATATGAACGGCACCGCACGCCGGGTGATGGATGGCTATGCGGCACAATTGCGAGTGCAATTGCGCGGTGCGGATGTGCGCGCCGCCTTTGGCAATTCCATTCACCAGTTTCACAAGGATCCGGAGCGGGTGCGCAAGGTCTTTCGCGAGCTTGCCAATGGCAGTCTGCAGGAATACCACACCGTGCTCGATTTGGGGGAGATCAGTTTTCTGCTGCGCTTTAGCGCGGTGCGCAATGAACAGGGACAGGCCCTCGCTTTTCATGCCTCCTGGATCGATAACAGCGTTGCGCGGCGAAATTTTCTACTAAAGAGCGAAGTCGTCCAAAGCGCCATTGCCAACTCGGTCGCCATCAGCAAAAACAGCGCTGATGTGAAGGAGGCGATGAAAAGCACCGAGTACAACCTGCAGTTGTTAGGTGATAGCATTCGCGACAATCATCAACGTGTTGGCGCCCTTCTGCAACAAATCAGCGGGGTGGGCCGTATTGCCCAGAGTATTCGCGAAATTGCCTATCAGACCAATCTCCTCGCCCTCAACGCCGCCATCGAGGCAGCGCGGGCCGGCGAACATGGCCGCGGCTTTGCCGTAGTGGCGGACGAGGTGCGCAATCTTTCCCGTCGGGTCCAGGAAGCCACAGAAGAAGTTCAGAACAACGTAACTTCGATTAGCCAATCGGCAGAATCCCTGGGCGAAATGGCGCGCAAAAACCAAACCCAGGC
Organism: Candidatus Igneacidithiobacillus taiwanensis; assembly: GCF_031962545.1. NCBI lineage: Bacteria > Pseudomonadati > Pseudomonadota > Acidithiobacillia > Acidithiobacillales > Acidithiobacillaceae > Igneacidithiobacillus > Candidatus Igneacidithiobacillus taiwanensis. The sequence goes on along the minus strand of NZ_JAVRKK010000027.1, from coordinate 1,689 downwards.
CCAAGATGCTGCCGTCGTCACCTCGCACCTACAACAGCAGGTCGAAAAACTCACTTGGCTCGCGGTGCTAGCGAGTATCGATGCGGCACGGCAAAGTCACTTGGACCGCTACCAGGAGGTAGCCGACGAAATTGCCCAGGGCTCGCATCGCCTCCAACTCGACCATCTGCACGATCATCGAAGCTGCTCCCTGGGGCGGTGGATGAGCGAGTCAGGGGATGCGCTGCTTAAAAATCAACCAGAGTATCAGGCCTTGCATGGCCCGCATCACGACTTTCATCACGCCCTACGCGATGCGCTGGGCGCCTGGCTACAAGGGGATCTGGCGAGTGCCACGAGGCAGCTCGAAGCCGCCGACCGCGCATGCGCGCAGGTACTCCAGCACCTCGATCGCCTAAGTAAAGAAATTCATCTTCGAATCAAGGAGTAATCCATGGACAGTGTGTTGCGGGATGTAGACGAGAGATCGCAACTCGCCGGTACCAACAAGTTCGAACTCCTGGTTTTCTGCCTAGGTACGGACATTTCGGGCGGCGGGCGTGAGGCCTTTGGCATCAATGTGTTCAAGGTTCGCGAAGCCTTGGTCATGCCCAAGATCACGCCGATGCCGGGAGCGCCGGAACATGTGCTGGGGGTGGCCAACATCCGCGGGCAAATCATTCCCGTCATCGATTTGCCGGCGGTGGTGGGCTGTCGGGCCGAGGGGCTCAATATCCTCTTGGTAACGGAATACGAGCGTTCGGTGCAGGGTTTTGCGGTGGAGGATGTCGATGAAATCGTCCGCCTCGACTGGAGCAGAGTGCTCTCGGCGGAGGGCGCCGCCGTTGGCGGTTTGGTAACCAGCCTGGCTCGCCTCGATGCCGACACGGCAAATGGTCGTCTGGCACTGGTGCTCGATGTCGAACACATTCTCCGCCAGGTCTTACCGGCGCGCTTCAAGAGTGGCGACGAGCTCAGTTCCCAACATGCCGTTAGCATTCCTTCGGGCTCAGTCATTCTCTATGCCGACGACTCCGCCGTTGCCCGCAACCAGATCGAGAAGACCCTGCGCAGCCTGGGCCTGCCCTTCATTGGCACCAAAACGGGTAAGGAGGCCTGGGAGCGTCTCCAACAGCTCGCCAGCGATGCCCGCCGCGAGGGACGCAAGGTCACAGACAAGGTCGCTATGGTCCTCACCGATCTCGAAATGCCGGAAATGGATGGCTTTACCCTGACCCGGCAAATCAAGGAAAACGAGAATCTACGCGTGGTTCCCGTGGTCATTCACTCCTCGCTCTCGGGCAGCGCCAACGAGGCGCACGCCCGCAGTGTCCGCGCCGATGGCTTCGTTGCCAAGTTTCTCCCGGATGATCTGGCGCGCGCCGTTGCCCAAGCCGTTCAGCATCGCTAATTGGAGACCTTATGGATAACACAAATCCCACCCTCAGTTCTTTGCTGACTGCCTGCTTGGATGGCGACACCGAGGCACTACGCCTGCTGCGCGAAGATGAAGAATTTCAGAGCAGCGTTGCTCCTTTGTGCATCCAGCAGCGCAAACAATTGCAGCACTACTGTGCTGTCCTCGACCAGCAATGTGCGGCACAGCAGGTGTCTAAGGACCCTCTGATTTAGCCCTCTGATACAATGGGTTGACCGAGTAGCTAGGAGATGACATCCATGACCGGACAGATGACCTTTGCCGAGGAGCCC
>NZ_JAVRKK010000026.1:0-23972 GCF_031962545.1 Candidatus Igneacidithiobacillus taiwanensis | reverse complement strand
AGCACAAATCGTCTTGCTCTGCCCTATTGCCTATCTGAAGGTGGCGCACCAGAGCCCCTACGTTCCTCTGGTTGGTCTCACTCCTCCGCCCCTCGGTGACTACAGTGTCATCGTCGTACGACGCGATAGCAGCATCCATAACGTGTTACAGCTGCGCGGAAAATCCTTTGTGCTTGGGAATCCTTCCTGCGCAGCCTCGGCTTTGGTTCCCCTGTCGCTCCTCAACGCAGTGGGTATTTCGCCAAAACAACTGAGCGAATTGCACCAGGGTGGCACCGACGGTAATGCCCTGATGGATGTGGCGGCGCGTTTCTACGACGCCACGGCAGTCGCAGAAAATGTCGCGGCACCGTACCTGCGTGCCGGAACCCTGCGCGTGATCGCGCGTAGCTCTGTCGGACCTGGCGATCTCATCGCCGCATCGATGGAGGTACCCGCCGAGCAGCGCGCCGATCTACGGCGTGCTCTACTACAGATGGCGCACAGTGCCCCTGCCGCAATGACGGCCATTCGTCCTCTAGCCACGGGATTCACTGCGGTTCCCGCCGGTACCTATGCCCCACTGCGCAGCCTCTATGCGGACTTGTACGGGGTAACATTGACTCCGCTTGTAGAGCGCCCGCGCTGGCGACTGGGTATCCCGCCAGCCTTTTCGCCGCTAGCGGCGGCGCACGTTTTTGAACCGCTACGTGCCGCTTTGGAACAGGCGACCGGCAAAGCAATCGAGATTTCCGTGGCCAACAATGAGCGTGACTATCTTCATCAGATACGTATCGGCTACTATCAGTTTGCCCTGATGAGTCCGCTCATGTTTGCGGCATTGCACGGCGTGGCTCATCCCCTCGCGACGCTAGTCACTGACGCCAATACTGCCGGGTTGGCGCTGGTGCGCGTTGCCGGTAACACACCCACGTATGGTAGCCTTCGCGTCGCCTTCGGCAGCCCCTATTGTAGCGCCAAACAACTACTGGCCGATAAGGTGCGCGAGCAGGCGGGGCAACGTCAACTCCACTGGTGGCCGGTCGGATCGGAGCGGGCGGTTTTCTCCGCCCTGGGTCAGGGTAAGGCGATGTGGGGCATTGTTCGTGCGGCTTCGGTGGACAATCTTGCTGCATCTATGCCAGGAACTTTCGAGATCATCGCGCGTGCGGGTCCAGCGCCGGCCTGGCACCTCGTGACCAGTAACGCCATTTCGTCACCGGTACGAGAGAAAATTCGCAACAATCTCGCTACAATTCCCGCACAGGCTCTCGTAGCCGCAGGATTTGCAGGAATTCAACCAACTCCATGATGGCTTCACCTCTCTTGTAGAGCACGCAGTGATCCCTACTATACCGCGACTCTGGCAGCGGCTGACTTGGCGCAGTAAAAGCATGGCGCTGGTGGTGTTACTGATTGCCATGATCTATCTCTTGATCGCCGCGTTCCTGTACACCTCGGTACGCGAGGACTTGAGTAGCCAGGTAGAAACAGAGACACGACATCTCACGGAGAGTATCGCCCTATCTGCGGCGAATCCTCTGCTGCTCAAGGATGCTGGGCAGCTCGCACAACTGACACACAAACCCAACTCGCTGGTTTCGGGAATCCTGATCGTTGGTCGCAACAATACCATTCTTGCAAGCGACCAGCTTGCCGAGGTAGGCACCCATTTGACCGCTGACGCGCTGCAGAAAATCAGCAAACAATATACCTATTCGGCTCCCATCGTCGCGGGAACCCAGCGCTTGGGTACCGTCTGGCTGCGGAGCAACGCGAAAGAAATCAATGCAGTCATCGCCAAAAAGCTAGAGCACACCACGAGTCGCTTGCTTTTTCTTGGTATCAGCACCGCGGTGATCGGCCTGATTGGTGCATACTTGGTCAGTCTCGCCATCACTCGGCCTGTTTCGCGCCTGCGTCGGGAAATGGAGTTCATGGAGCGTCAGCTTGGCATCCAGAATGAACCACCGTCGACAGAACCCGATGATTATCACGATGAATTGCATCATCTCGAATTGGCATTTCGTTCCTTGGCCACCCGTCTGCACGAGCATTTGTTGGAGCTGCGCAAACTCCACCAGCGGCAGCAAGCGATGCAGTGCATGGTTACCATTGGTCAGATGTCGTCGCAAGTTGCCCACGAGATCCGCAATGCGTTGTCTTCGGTGCGCGGTGCCGCCCGTTACTTGGTGCGCTATGACGATCGCGACAATCGCGAGGAATTTCTGCGTATCATTGAAGAGGAAGTACAGCGTCTTTATGACATGACCCAAGGTTTTCTCGATTTTGGCCGCAGCTATGACGCCAAGCTAGAAAATCAAGAACTCTGTTTGTTTCTGCAACGTTGTTTGCAACGACATCAGTCGGATTTCGATGCACGGTCCATTGCGGTCCACCTCAATTGCCAGGCGCCGATACATGCCAATTTTGATGCCTCGTTGCTGGCGCAGGCAATGAGCAATCTCTTACTCAATGCCTGCGATGCAGTACCCAACCCGGGAGGCAAGATAGTGGTTACCGCCGAACCCAACGTCGAGGGCATACAAATTCGCGTGCAGGACAACGGCCCGGGGGTTCCAGAAGAGCGGCGCAGCGAAATTTTCAAACCTTACGTGACCAGCAAGACCAAAGGTAGTGGACTTGGACTAGCGGTTGTCGCCAAAATCATGATGGTGCATGAGGGGAGCGTCGAACTAGTGCAGACATCGGACGCGGGCGCTTGTTTTGTTCTTTCCCTGCCCCTACGCGCCGAGAAGCCACCGATACTGGAAAACGAGAGCTGAGGAGTCGCATGGATACAATGATTCTGGTAGTCGAGGACGAGCGTAATCTTCGTCGCGTCCTGGCGGCCATATTGCGCGCCGAAGGGTTTTCCGTGCTGGAGGCAGAGTCGGCAGAGGAAGCGCTGGAACTCCTACAAAACAACACGCCCTCCCTGATTTTAAGCGATCAGCGCCTCCCCGGCATGCCAGGAATAGAGCTTTTGCGTCGGGTCAAGGCTACCTATCCGGCCATTCCCGTCATCATCAGCACCGCCTGTGGCGAAATCGATCAGGCGGTCGAGGTGATCAAGGCTGGCGCCGAACATTATCTGACCAAGCCTGTGGACGAGGGAGAGCTGCTGGCTCTAATTCGACAAGTCCTCGAACGCGGTGGACGCCATCTTCCACCACCGCGCCAGATACCGCGCCGGCACGGACTGATTGGGGTAAGTCGCGCCATCACCCAGCTATTGGAGATCATCGACCTCGTCGCACCGGCCCCGTCCAATGTACTGATTACCGGTGAATCCGGCACCGGCAAAGAACTGGTGGCGCGCGCCCTACACAACGCCTCCGGACGGCGAGATCAACCATTCGTAGCCTTCAATTGCGGGGCCATTCCCCTCGATTTGGTCGAGAGCGAGATCTTTGGTTACGAGCGCGGTGCCTTCACCGGCGCCATCCGCAGTCAGGCCGGCAAATTGGAAACCGCCGCCGGCGGGACATTGTTCCTCGACGAAGTTGGTGACATGCCACTGCCCATGCAGGTAAAACTCTTGCGGGCGCTGCAGGAACGCGAGTTCAGTCGTCTCGGCACCCATCAGCCGATTCGATTACAAGCACGGATCGTTGCTGCCACGCATATCGACCTCAAGCAAGCGATTCAAGACGGACGCTTCCGTGAGGATCTCTACTATCGCCTCAATGTTATCCCGCTGCACATCCCGCCACTGCGTGAGCGCCGCGCCGACATCGCCCCACTGGTGGAGCACTTTTTGGAGAAAATTTGCCACGAGATTGGCCGCAGCAAAGTAGAGATCGATCGTGATGCCCTGAGCTGTCTGGAGCGCTACTCCTGGCCCGGAAACATTCGTCAACTCGAAAATCTTTTGGAGCGGACGGTAGTGCTCACCCGGCAGAATAGTATCGGTCGACAAGATCTGCCACAGGAACTGCGTGACTGTACTGCGGGCGTGGAAGGTAGCAGCGTCAGCCCCTTCGACCTGCCAGCCATAGAGCGTCAGACCGTGCTCAGCGCGCTGGAGAAGACGCGATTCAATCAAAGTCAGGCCGCCCTATTACTCGGCATTAGCCGTAAACAGCTGCGCACAAAAATGAAGAACATGGGGCTGCTGGCGGATCAAGGACCAGAAGATGATGGTCCGGATGGCGAATAGGGGGGCTTGTGCCTTTCGGCACAATCGCCTTGCCGTTGCGGATCGAAACGAGCTTTCCAAGGCGCAGCGCGGTTGCTGACCCAGCCCAGCAATCTAGTCGAGATCAATACACATCTATCTGAATAACTTCATTATTTATTCAACATCTCTGGAATGGCAGGTCTTTCCCACCACATTGAAAAGTGGGTAAAGGTGGGATTTCTAACCTGGCACGGAAACTGCTCTAAAAGATAGCACCGGGTAAGAGCCCGGAACGCACCACAGGAGTCGTTATGGAAGCTTTCAGACGCATACGCGCAGGCATTCTAATGGGTTTGGCTGGCGCCCTGTATTTTACCGCCAGCGCCACCTGGGCTGCCCCAGCGGTCAACAACATTGAGGCGGGTCGTGCTCTGGCTTTTGATCGAGCCAAGGGGAATTGCCTCGCTTGTCACGCCCTGCCCGGCGGCAGTCAGGCGGGTGATGTCGGCCCGGCCTTGCCGATGAAAGGGGTCACTTTCCAACAAATGTTCCAGACCAAAGAAAAACTTGTCGCTTTTCTATCGGATCCGGAAAAACTTTTCCCCTACGCCAACATGCCGGAGTTTGGGAAAAACAAAGTGTTGACCCAGCAAGAACTGGAGCAAATTGCCGATTACCTTTGGTCACTGAAATAACTCATCCGTCAAGGAGCAAATACATGAAGCAGATGCAACGTAGACAATTTCTCGGTACCGGTATGACTGCCGCCGCCGTGGCCGCAGTCGCTGGCACCGGTCTTCTTCGCGCGGGCAATGCCCTTGCGGACAACGTAGCTGGCTGGCCCGCCAAGGCATTTGATGCAAAAGAGCTCGACGCAGCGATGACCGACTCCGTTGGCAAGACGAGTGTTCCCGTGTCGCCCAAGGTCACCCTGAAGGCGCCAACCATTGCGGAAAATGGCGGTGCAGTTCCAGTGACGATCGAGGTGGACTCACCGATGACTGCCGATGACTACATTGCTACGGTATGGCTCTTCGTTGACCACAACCCTACTCCCCTTGCCAGTCAATTCAATTTTACCCCCGCTTGCGGCAAGGCCTATATTCAAGAACGCATCAAAATGGCGAAAACCGATAATGTGCGCGTCATTGCCAAAACCAATAAAGGCGAGCTAATGGCTTCGGCACCACGAGAAGTCAAAGTGACCATTGGCGGTTGTGGCGGCTAACCTTTCTCTCTCATCCATTTTAACGAGGAGTACATACTATGGCAGAAGCACTAGGCAACCCGATGATTCGCATGCCCGGTAGTGCAAAAAAAGGAGAGATCATCGAGGTTCGCTCCCTGATCATGAATCCAATGACCACTGGGCTGGCCAAAGACAAGAAAACCGGCAAGCTGATTCCTGCTCACTTCATTCAGACGGTAACGGTCACTTTCAACGATAAACCCTTGCTGGATATCGACTGGAGCACGGCGGTGAGCGCCAATCCGTATCTTGCATTCAAGATGCGGGCCGAAGAAAGCGGTACGTTGCAGATGGTGTGGAAGGACAACAGCAACGGTTCGTGGACGGCGACGTCGAAAATTACCGTTAGCTGAGAACTGCGTCGGAGCGCAGCGTGCTATGCGCTGCGCCGATTTCCATGAAAAGGGAGGGGAATCGCAATGAAAAAATGGATTGTCTCCATTGCGGTGGTGGCGCTTGCCGGCAGCAGTGCAGCAGCCAATGCAGTGAACTGGTGGGATCTTGGCAACACCAAGGTCGGTCCAGAACAAACGTTGCAGCAGTTTCACGAGTATTTTCAACAGATGTACCCCAAAATTCCATTGCAGAAATATGCGCTCGGAGCTTATGCCTTTAGCCCAGAAATGTATAGCCAGTATCAGGAGGCTATTCAATTCAATCCTGGCGATCTAACCCTATCGGAGGGCAAAAAATTGTGGGATACACCGTTTAAAAACGGTAAAACCTACGCCAGTTGCTATCCCGACGGGGGCAAGGGGGTCGCTGCGCATTATCCGATGTTCGACAACAAGACAAAAACCGTCGTGACCATTGGCATGAGCCTGAATGCGTGCCGTCAAGCAAATGGTGAAGCGCCCTTGAAGTATGGCAGCCAGGATTTGATTGCACTGCAAACCTACCTCGGCTCGCTGTCGAACGGCATGCCGGTGGACGTGCAGGTGAAAGGACCGGGCGCAGTCAAGGCCTTTGAGGAAGGCAAAGCCTATTTCTTCATGAAACGCGGGCAATTGAATTTCTCTTGCGCCTCTTGCCATGTTGCCTATGCGGGCAAGTATTTACGTGATCAGATCATTTCTCCTGTAGTTGGACAAAGTGCCCACTTTCCTACCTACCGCGCAGCTTGGTCAGCAGTAAACACTCTACAAAAGCGTATAGAGGGATGCAATAAACAGGTCGGTGCCGAACCAGAGAAATTGGAGAGCGTCGATTATCGTAATCTCGAGTATTTCATGAGCTATCTAAGCAACGGTATCAAGATCAATGTGCCGGGTTATCGGCCGTAATCAAGTCAGAAATCCATTACATTTGCCCCAGAGGAGTCTCCTCATGTTTCGTGTTTCTTCCCTCTGGGCGAGCCTGGGCGCAGGTCTAGCCTGCGTGGGCTTCGCCTGTATCAGTAACGCGGCACTCGTTGCCGCCCCGGTCTCGGATATGCCCAAGATCAACACCGACTCGCCGTTGTACGTTGTAGATGTAGACAAAGGTGTTACTCCAGCGCAGGTTAAACTGGGAATTAGTAGTGGTGCCGAGTCAGAGAATATGAATGTTGTAGGCACACTGGATGTCCAACAAGGTTTGCAAGAGCGCGGCATCAAGAGCAACACGCCCTATGTGATTTACGAGGTCTGCAACCTGGTTTTGGGGTCGAAAATTCTCCAGAACTATCCCGAGTTTGGGGCTTTTGCACCTTGCAAGATCGTCATGTACCAAAGCCACGGACAACTGAAACTCATGACGTACCTGCCAACTTACGCTCTACGCTACTTCCCGAAAAATCCTGAAGCAGCAAAGGTTGCCAGTGAACTGGACAAGCAAATTATTGCCGTAATGAAACAGGCAAAGTCTGGCGGCTTGTAAGGAAATATACTTAATTGGGGAGGTATATACATCATGCAGTTAGGAAGAAGAGATTTTTTACAATTACTGGGGATTGCCGGTGCGGGTAGCTTCTTTGCGCCTGGAGCAATTCAGGCAGCCTGGGGCAGTGAAAAAGACCCGTACGACATCCCGGCGTTTGGGAATGTGACGCTGCTTCACATGACCGATTCACACGCGCAGCTGCTCCCAGTGTGGTGGCGCGAGCCCGATACCAACATCGGGGTCGGCCCGGTGCTGAATCAAACTCCCCATCTCTGCGGACAGTGGATGCTCGATTACTATGGCGTCAATCACACTGCGCGGCAAAAGTATGCTTTTTCGTGTTTGGACTTTGCCACTCTGGCGCATCAGTACGGCAAGATTGGTGGCTACGCACACATCGCCAGCCTAGTAAACCGGTATCGCCAGCAGCTGGGCAAAGAGCGTACTCTGTTGCTCGACGGCGGTGACACTTGGCAAGGTTCAGCGACGTCCCTGTGGACCAAGGCGGAAGACATGGTCGGCGCGCAGAACTTACTCGGCGTAGACGACTTCGTTGGCCACTGGGAATTCACCTTCGGTCAGAAACAGGTGGAATATTTGGTCAAAAACAAACTTAAGGCCAACTTTCTTGCACAGAATGTGTTTAGCAATACCTGGCAGGAGCCAGTCTTCAAGGCCTATCAGATGCATGAGATCAATGGCCGGCGGATTGCCGTCATCGGGCAGGCCTTCCCGTTCACGCCCATTGCCAACCCAGCCTACATGATTCCGGACTGGGGTTTTGGTATCCACACTGAAAACATGCAAAAAGTGGTCGACAAGTGCCGTCAGGACGAACACGCAGATCTCGTGGTCGTGCTCTCCCATAACGGTGCCGATGTCGATAAAAAAATGGCTTCTTTAGTGAACGGTATCGATATCATTTTGGGCGGGCACACCCACGATATCATGGGACCGAAACCCTTCCAGGTAAATCAGACACTCATCATCAACACCAGCACCAACGGCAAGGTTCTTGCTCGTTTTGATTTGGATGTCGGCAAGGGCAAACTCAAGGCCTGGCGTTTCCACTACCTGCCGATATTTTCCAATCTAATCCCGGCCGACGCCAAAATGGCGCAATACATCGACAGTGTGCGTAAACCCTACGCCGAAAAACTGCAGGAGCCTCTGGCGACCACCGGTAGCCTCCTGTATCGGCGCGACAACTTCAACGGCACCTTTGATCAGTTGCTTTGTGATGCCCTGCGCCAAGAAATGGACTGCGAAGCTTCCTTTTCGCCAGGATTCCGCTGGGGCTATTGCAAACTACCGGGCGAAACCATCACCTTGGAAGACGTCATGGGTCAAACGGCCATCACCTATCCCCAGGTCACGGTCAACGAGTACACCGGGGAGCAAATCAAGAACATCATGGAGCAGGTGGCCGACAACATCTTCAACCCCAATCCCTACTATCAACAAGGCGGCGATATGATCCGCGTCGGCAACATTCAGTACGACTTCAACCCCGACGAAAAGATCTATCACCGCATCAGCAACTTACAGATTGGTGGCAAGTTGGTGAGTGCCACCAAAAAATATAAGGTAGCCGGTTGGGCAGCCATGCAACCGGTAGAAGGCAAGCCAGTCTGGGAGGTCTTCTCGGCATGGCTCAAGAGCCAAAAGCATGTGGAGGTCAAAAAGCTGGATCTACCCGTGCTCAATCGGGATATGCGCGGTAACCATGGCATAGCCTTTCCAAAAGATTACAAGCTGTAGAACGATTTAGCGATAACGAGCGAGACTCTGCCGGCCCTTGGGCCGGTTTTTTGTAGCCAAATCGCTACAGATTCAGACGCTTAGGGGATCTTGGGCTTTACCCTGGCTCATGCTAGACTACCCCGATATTTTTTTGGACCCACAAAATGTCCCTCGCGGACGGACAGTAGCGGCGGCTTCCGGATTTTTCCCATGCAGGACTTCAACTAAATGATATTCAAGCGTTTTCTCGGACTTTTCTCGAGCGATCTAGCGGTTGACCTCGGGACGGCAAACACCCTCATCTATGTCCGCGGCAAGGGCATTGTGCTTTCGGAACCCTCCGTGGTGGCAATTCGCATCGGCCGTCACGGCGCCGATCGGCGCACCCAAGCCGTAGGGGAAGAGGCGAAGCGCATGCTCGGGCGCACCCCTGCCAATATTATTGCCATCCGGCCGCTGAAGGACGGGGTAATCGCCGATTTTCAGATCACCGAGGCAATGCTGAAACACTTCATCAAGCGTGTGCATCCGCAGCGCTTTCTCAGCCCCAGCCCTCGCATCATCGTCTGCGTACCCTACGGGGCGACCCAAGTGGAGCGTCGCGCGATTCGCGAGTCGGCGCAAAGTGCCGGGGCGCGGGAGGTCTATCTCATCGAGGAACCTATGGCCGCGGCCATAGGCGCCGGCCTGCCGGTAGCCGAACCGACGGCATCCATGGTGGTCGACATTGGCGGCGGCACCACGGAAGTGGGTGTGATAGCGCTTGGCGGCGTGGTCTACTCCCAAAGCGTACGCGTTGGCGGCGACAAAATGGACGAGTCGATCGTCAATTATATTCGGCGCAATTATGGCATGCTGATCGGTGAGAGCACCGCCGAAGAGATCAAGAAAACCATCGGCTGTGCCTACCCGCTCGCCGAGAATCTCAGCATGGAAGTGCGCGGTCGTAATCTCGCCGAGGGAGTGCCGCGGACCTTTAGCATCTCCAGCAATGAAATTCTCGAAGCGCTGCAGGAGCCCCTTGGCGCCATCGTTGGGGCCATAAAACTTGCTTTGGAACAGACGCCGCCGGAGCTTGCGGGTGACATCGCCGAGCGCGGCATGGTCCTGACCGGCGGCGGTGCCTTGGTACGTGACCTCGATCGCTTGATTATGGAAGAGACGGGCCTGCCGGTGATCGTTGCTGATGATCCTCTGACCTGCGTTGCGCGAGGCGGGGGCAGAGCGCTTGAGGAGTTGGAGCGCCTCGGCGAGGTCTTTGCTGAAGAGTGAATCTTCGCCTGTCATGTCTGGCCTCCCGTTCATTCGACCACTTCCGTCTCTGCTCCGCGTGCTAATTCTGGCTACGCTGAGCGTGGGCGTTAGCCTGTACAGCGTCGAACACCCTAACCTGCGGCAACTGGGCCTGAATGCGGCGGAACCATTACTCTGGCTCAACGGCCAACTGCGCGACGCCTGGCAGGTGTGTAGCCAATACCTGCAAACCCAGACGACGCTCCGCCGAGAGAATGCGGCGCTTCGGCAGCGACTGCAGGTCTTGGAAATGGAAAATCTCGCCTTGCCGGTATTGCGTACCGAGAACCAACAGCTGCTCGCTCTCCTCGACAGTTTTCCGACCGCGCCTGGGCGGGTGGCAGTCGCGCAAATCGAGGCACAGAATCTGCGTAGTGGTAGCCAACAAATCACGATCAACCTGGGGGCCGCCGAAGGAGTCTATGTGGGCCAGCCGGCGCTGGCTCCCGGCGGGGTGATTGGGCAGGTGGTCACCGTCAGTCGCAACAATGCTCGCATCAGTCTTCTTTCGGATCTTTCGAGCGCCATACCCGCCAAACCTTTGGGCGGCAACTATCCTTGCTTGGTAGAGGGACGCGGCGATCTGCATAGCTTGTCTGTGCCATTTCAGCCGCATGCTACTCCCCTCGTCCCGGGTACCGAACTGGTCACCTCCGGTCTCGGCGGCCGATTCCCTCCGGGCCTGCCCTTGGGAGTCGTGAAATCGGTTGAACACGCGAGTAATGGGCCTTTTGCGCGGGTATTGGTGCGACCGAGTGCAAATTTGGCAGCACTGAACACCATCCTTCTTCTCTGGCCACAAACGCGCAACGCCTCTCATTCATGAAGGCTGGGGCGCTGGTCTTCGGTTTTATTCTCGCTTTCCTTGCAGAGTCGCTACCCTTGGGTCCGCTGTATGCACAGCTGCACCCAGATTTCATTGCACTTTTCATTCTGTACTGGGCTCTGAGCAGCAGCCAGCCGCTGAGCTATTTCGTGATTTGGCTAATTGGTCTGGCCCAGGATCTCATCTTTGGACGCGTACCGGGTTCTGATGCCATCGCTTTGGTTCTGATGCTGGCACTACTGTACGCTTGGATGGCGCGAGTGCGTAGACTACCCCCGTGGGAGCAGCTCTTTTTCATCTTTTTTCTGCTCCTCGCCCAATCTCTGATCTCTTGGCTGTGGCAAGCTTGGGCGGGCCCGATTGTATGGCACAATGCCCTGCTACTCGGCGCGGCGCTGGGTGCGGCGCTTTGGCCCTTGTTTACGTACGCATTGGACCGCCTGCAGTATCATTGGCCGCAAAGGAAGGGGTAGAGCAATGGCTACGAAAGACTGGTCTTTGCGCGTGCGTCGCATCATCGCTCATATTGACCCGGCACTCATGACCGGTATTCTGCTGCTCATGGGCACCAGCTTGGCAGTGCTTTATAGCGCTAGCCAAGAGAATATTCGTGTGGTCGGGTCACAGTTCCTGCATTTTTTGATTGGCATCGTGATCATGGTGGCAATTGCCAACACCCCCCCCGAGCGGCTCCGCGCTTGGGCACCCCCCCTATATGCCGTGGGCATTTTCCTGCTGCTACTCACATTGATCGTTGGACAGAGTAGTATGGGGGCGAAGCGTTGGCTGGGCATAGGCGCCCTCAGCTTTCAGCCCTCGGAGCTAGTCAAGCTCGCCTTGCCGATGATGCTGGCCTATTATTTCTCCCAGGTCGATGATGCTCGCCTTTGGCGACCAACGGTGATTGGCTTTGCCCTTATTGGCGTGCCGTTTCTATTGATCGCCAAGGAGCCCGATCTCGGTACGGCGGTACAGATTGCGGCCGCCGGACTCTTCGCCATGTGGCTTGCCGGGGTACGCCGACGCTGGTTCATCGCTCTGGTACTGTTGGCGGCCATCAGCGGCCCAGTGCTCTGGCACTTTCTGCACGGGTATCAAAAAGAGCGCATTCTCACCTTCCTCGATCCCCAGCGCGACCCCCTCGGCGCCGGCTACCACATCATCCAAAGCATGATTGCTATCGGTTCCGGTGGCATCTTCGGTAAAGGATGGTTCCACGGCACGCAAGTGAACCTCGATTTTTTGCCAGAAGCGCAGACAGACTTTGTCTTTGCCGGCTTTGCCGAGGAGTTTGGCTTGTTCGGAGTTCTTCTGCTCATGCTCACCTATCTGCTGATCGTTGTGCGTGGCCTCGTCATCGCCTTCGAGAGCCGATCACGTTTCGGCAAACTCCTCGCTGGCACCTTAAGCCTGACCTTTTTTTTGTACGTCTTCATCAACATGGGAATGACCACCGGGATCCTACCCGTAGTTGGCGTGCCGTTGCCGCTCATCAGCTATGGCGGCACGGCCATGCTGACCTTTTTGGTCGGTTTGGGTATCCTGATGTCCATCCACTCTCACCCCCGTCTCCACGAATAATCCCCTATCTGTTTTGAGGAACACCATGCCCCGTATCCGTACTCTTGCCATCCGTCTTCTGGCCCCCTGCCTCCTGCTCAACACAGGATTTGCTCTAGCGGTCGTGCCGACGCCGTTGCTGCCCATTCCACCGGCACCGGACCTCCCAAACGTTGCCAGCTATGTGCTGATGGACTTTCAAACGGGGCAAATCATTGCCGCAAAGAATCCGGATTTGCGGCGGGCGCCGGCCAGCTTAACCAAGCTAATGACGGCGTATCTGACTTATCAGGCCATCGCTGGCGGGAGCTTGCGCCCAAACGAAACGGTCTCGGTCTCCAACACCGCATGGAAAACCGGCGGTTCACGGATGTTTTTGCAGCCCAATCTACCGGTTACCGTGGATCAACTTCTGCACGGTCTACTCATCGATTCCGGTAACGACGCTGCCGTGGCCTTGGCAGAAACCGTTGGCGGCAGTCAGAGTGCCTTTGTGACACTGATGAACGACGCCGCTCAACGTATGCAATTACGGGGAACCCACTACAGCAATGTCGACGGCCTGCCCGATGACAATCTCTATACGACCGCGAACGATGTCGCGCGCCTATCGCGCATCTTTATGCAGCAATATCCGCAGGTCCTGCAGATCACCAAGATGCAGTCCTACACCTACAACAAGATCACCCAGCGCAGCTGGAACCCCGTGCTGTTTCGCGATCCCAGCGTGGATGGTCTGAAAACCGGACTGACGGACGCTTCCGGGCACTGTATCGACGCCACCGCCCTGCGCGATGGCAGGCGCCTGATTGCCGTGGAAATGGGGGCGCCAAGCTGGTCATCGGGAACCGATGCCATCGAAGCCTTGCTGAACTATGGCTATCGTTTTTACCGGAATGAGCAGCTCTATCCGGCGGGAACCCAAGTCGGGGTGGCTACCCACAACGATTGGTCGCCCATGCGCGTGCCGGTGCAGGTCGACAAAGCGGTACTGGTGACGATTCCGCAGGGGCGTGGCGGCGAGATCAAGACCCAGTTGCAGTGGAGTCCCCAGGTGCAGCCACCCTTCGCCAAAGGAACTACCCTTGGAGAATTAGCCATTAGCTTGGACGGCAAGGTACTGCGAACCGTCCCGGTGGTAGCCGCTGCAGGGGTGAGCAAGGCATCGTGGTTTGGCCGTATTTGGCATCGCGTAAAAGCGGCGATTTGAGGGAGACCACTTCCAGGGCTTCACCTCGCGGCAGCGAAGCACTACCATGCTGAGGATAGAAGCCCCCGTCAGCACGGGGCAACATGAGGAGTGGCCATGGATTTGCCAACTGAGGCGCCGGAAGATTTCCCCCACCTGCATCACGTCAAGGCCATCGGGCAGCACGACGACTTGCTCGCCGCGGTACGCTCCGCCATTGCCCCTCACGCTCCTGGGTTGTCGGAAACCGCCTTCTGCCTGCGTGCCAGTGCCGGTGGAAAGTACCAGGCCGTAACCTGCTCCCTTGAGGTACAAAGCACCGCACAGTTACAGGCTATTTACGCTGCAGTGCAGGAGATCGAAGGGGTGATGCTGTGTCTATGAGCGGAGATGATGCCATTTCGGTACGCTGTTGGCCGGGCCTGCTCCCCTATTTTACGGTACTCGATGCCATGCGCGAGTTTACCCGGCAACGCGATGCTCAAACCCCGGATCAGATCTGGCTACTGCAGCACCCGCCGGTCTTTACCCTTGGCCGCAATGCCGATCCGGCCGACGTGATCGATCCGGGCCCGATCCCCGTCATTCGTAGCGATCGTGGCGGTAAAGTCACCTATCACGGCCCTGGGCAATGGGTGGCCTACCTACTCCTTGACCTTGGGCGCAGCGGTTGGAACGTTCGCCAACTCACCGCGGCCATGGAAAATGCCGTCATCCGCCTGCTCGCCGTGCATGGCGTGCGTGCCGAGGCCCGTCGCGATGCCCCCGGAGTCTATGTTGCCGGGGCCAAAATTGCCTCCCTTGGCCTACGGATACAGAAGGGCCGCAGTTATCATGGCCTGAGTCTCAATACGGAAATGGATCTCTCCCCCTTCCAGCGCATCCATCCCTGTGGCAGCCCTGGACTGCAAGTTACGCAGGTATCTGCGCTCTGTCCCGATCTGCCTGCCCAGCGCGTTGCCCAGGAGCTCCTCGAGCAGCTCTCGGCGAGCCTCGGCCGCCCCCTGCAGAAGGGAGGTAGCTGATCATGACCAGTGCCTCCGGAGAGCGCGGTGCCGACAAGGTAAAACGTAATCCCGTTTCCATCCCCGTAGTCGCCGAGCTGGTACCGCGACAACCCAAGCCCGCTTGGCTGCGCGTGCGTTCGCCGCTGCATCCGCGCGTCGATCAGCTCAAAGGAATTTTGCGCGAGGCCAATCTGCATACGGTCTGCGAGGAGGCCTCCTGCCCAAATCTCGGCGAATGCTTTGCCGGCGGCACGGCCACCTTCATGATTCTTGGCGATCTCTGTACCCGACGTTGCCCCTTTTGCGACGTGGCGCACGGGCGTCCGCAGGCACCCGATCCCGAGGAACCCGAGCATCTCGCCCAGACCGTGGCACGCATGGATCTGCGCTTTGTGGTGGTGACTTCGGTCGACCGCGACGACTTGCGCGACGGCGGCGCCGGTCATTTTGCCGCAGTCATTCGCGCCTTGCGCCGCCACTGCCCACAAGTGCAGGTGGAGGTGCTGGTGCCGGATTTTCGCGGCCGTCTCGACAAGGCCCTCGACGCCATGGCCGACACCCCTCCCGACGTCCTCAACCATAACCTAGAGACCGTACCGCGTCTTTATGCCCAGGCACGTCCGGGAGCGGACTATCGTCACTCTCTGGAACTGCTGCGGCAATTTGGCGATCGTCACCCTGAGGTCCCGACCAAATCAGGGCTGATGCTTGGGCTGGGGGAAAAAAACACCGAGATCCTGGAAGTCATGCACGATCTGCGCGCGGTGGGATGCTCGTTGCTGACCTTGGGTCAGTATTTGGCGCCCTCCCGCCATCATCATCCGGTAGAGCGCTACGTGCCGCCTGAGGAATTTGCTGAATTGCGCGAGGCGGGGCTACGGATGGGCTTCGCTCACGTCGCTGCTGGCCCGCTGGTACGTTCCTCCTACCATGCAGAACATAGTTTTCGGGAGTGGTCCGGAGACTGACGCAGAGCCGTGACTCCCATTTACCTCCTTACCCTGGCTTCGGCCCTGGTCCAAGTGCCGGGCCTGTTTCTGCTCGTGGCATTCTTGGGAGTTCTCAGTAGCGCGCTCTTTGGTTGGCACGTTTTCGGACGCATTCTGGTACTGCTGGCTCTGCTTGCCCTGTATTTTTCGTCCACCCCGCTTGGTGCCCGTTTACTGCTGCAACCTCTGGAGGATCGCTACCCGCCCTTGCTGCACCCCGAAACTGGCGAGGACGCACCCCAAGCCATCGTTGTGCTCGGGGGTGGGGAAATCATCGACCCTGGTCGCCCGGTCCCGGAAATGGCCAACGCCCGCACTCTCATGCGCTTGCAGGCGGCTGCCGCCCTTGCCCAACAGGTCGATTTGCCGGTAGTGCCGAGCGGCGGCGCCCCCCGTTTTGGTGCGCCAAGCGAGGCAGCCACCATGGCGCGACTACTGCGCCAGAGCTTTCACATCAGCAATCACATCTGGCTCGAGGACAAGTCCTACAACACCGCCGCCAACGCCCGCGATAGCGCAATCCTCTTGCGCCAGCATGGCATTCGGCGCATCTACCTAGTCACTTCAGCGGTACATATGCCGCGCGCCATGGCCTGGTTTCGCTACTACGGCCTGCAGCCGACCCCCGTGCCCTGCGACTACCGCATGGGCGAGGCAGGCGCCCTCAACTGGCAATCGTGGTTACCGCGCGCCATCTACGAGGAAATCAGCAGTGAGGCCATGCATGAGTATGCCGGCCTCCTCTGGTATGACTGGAAAACGCGGAAATTTCAGCTGGGCTTTTGACCGGGCAGGAATACCTTCACGTTGACCTGATCTTTGTTCGCCTCGCTAGCCAGGGGCAAGGGTGGCGGTACCGCAGCGCCATTGGCCGATGGCCCATAGGGCGCATAGGCGTAGGGCTTGGCAGGCAGTGCGTGGACCAAAGATGCGTAGGTAGGACTACCCTCACTGATGGGAAGGGCAACGGTGTTGTGCTCCGCCACTATCCGTCGTACCCGATTCCAATCGATTTTCTCATGCAGATGATTTGCGGCCATAAAATCCTTGATGGCGACCACGGCGCGCTGCAAATCCGTGGGACCGTCCTTGTGGTAGGCGTGCAACGGCTTGTAACACTGTAGGTAGATCTGCCCGTTGCGCTCTCCCACCATGTTCGGCTCATCGATGATGCGCACCGGTGTACCCACCGGAACCATGGGGAAGAGTTGGGCGACATTTTCTGGATACATTTGGAAGCAGCCCTGACTCGCACGCATGCCCACACCCCAGGGGTGGTAGGTGCCATGGATAAAGATCCCAGACAAACCGGTTTCCATGGCTAGCTCGCCCATGGGATTCTCAGCGCCAGGGGGCCAGTACCAAGGTATATCCATGTGGAATTTCTTTTCGAACCAGGCATGGATGTTTTTGGGCACGTTCCAGGCTGGCATTTTGAATTTCTGGATGATGCTGGTGGTGGTTAGGTTTTCCTTCCAGCCGGGCAAGAATACGCCCACCGGGTAGGTAAAGACCACCCCACGACCGCTCGGGAAAAAGTACAGGCGCCGGGCCGGAATATTGACGATGATCCCGGTCCAGGGCTTGGGAGGTAAGACGTATTCGTTGGGGATGACGACTTTGGAGGCCTGACCCGGCAGCCAGGGGTTGACCCCCGGGTTGGCGCCTACTTCCTGGTTGTAGCCGATATCATAAAAACGACCGATATCCAGCAGGGTATCGTCACGATGGCTGGTTACCGCCTGTAGATTGCCAACCATGTTACCATGCTGCGGCAAGGGGAACACGGTGGCTTGGGCGAGACCTGGGGCCAGCGCCACCAAACTGGCAAAGAGGAGTTTTCGTAGCGTTGTATGCAGCATTGCAACCTCTAATGGGAGGCTGGCAGAATTCTCGTTTCTCTGCGCGGCCAGTTGATCCTGTTGTAACGCTGCGATTTTACCGAAAAAGGAGAAAAAAGTGGAATCACCTTTTCTGCTGCAATTGCAGCGCGGTCTTCAGGGCGAGAAAATCAGCAGTGAGAGCCTGCGGGGTGCCCTCGTTTCCGTGGATCACCTGCTTACCCAGTTGGCTCAGGACCTGCAAATCGTGTACGACGGCCCCAACGTTGGCTTGGGCAGCCAGGCCGATCTGCACCGCCTGCGCATCGCCAACCATCATTGGACCGGCGCCGAACACGCCTGGGGCGTTGCCGTATGCAGTTATGCGGGCAAGGGCGAACCGCGCAGTGAATGGCGTATCCATCGCGTTAGCCGCGAGCGCCTGCCGATCATCTTGCAGGCGCTACCCGCCTTTTTCCACGGCTACCACACTGCTGCCGAAGGTGCACATCCAGAGCGCGCCAGTACCCGTCGTCTTGGCGAAATCTCCCGTCTGTTCAACGCCTAACGGCGGCATTTTTCCGCCGCTTTTCAATAGAATCGACTTTAGGCCATAATCTCGGGCCTTGCGGATGGAGACGGCATGACTTTTCAGGAAATCATCCGAATATTGCAGCAGTTCTGGAGTGAGCAGGGATGCGTCATTCTCCAGCCCATGGATATGCCCGTTGGCGCCGGAACCTTTCATCCCGCCACGTTCCTCCGCGCCATTGGTCCCGAGCCCTGGCGTGCTGCCTACGTGCAGCCCTCGCGCCGCCCCACGGATGGTCGCTACGGTGACAATCCCAATCGCTTGCAGCACTACTATCAGTTTCAGGCCGTACTCAAGCCCAATCCGCACAATCTACAGGAGCTTTATCTCGAGTCCTTACAGCGGCTCGGTATCGACATCGCCCTGCAAGATATCCGCTTTGTTGAAGACGATTGGGAGTCGCCTACCCTCGGCGCCTGGGGCTTGGGCTGGGAGGTCTGGTTGAACGGCATGGAAGTCACCCAATTCACCTATTTTCAGCAGGTGGGGGGGCTCGATTGCCACCCGGTCATGGGTGAGGTGACTTACGGGCTCGAGCGTCTCGCCATGTACCTGCAAGGGGTAGAGAGCGTGTACGATCTCGTCTGGACACCGGGAGTAAGCTACGGCGACGTGTACCATCAAAATGAGGTCGAGCAGTCGCGCTACAACTTCGAATTAGCGCCGGTGAGCGATCTGCTGCAGCGTTTTGACCGCGCCGAAGCGGATTGCCAGCGCCTGATAAGCGACAAGCTGCCGCTGCCCGCTTATGAGCGCGTCCTCGACTGCTCCCACAGTTTCAACCTTCTCGATGCCCGTCATGCCATTGCCGTCAATGAGCGCGCCCGCTTCATTGGTCGCGTGCGCGCCATGGCTCGGGAGGTGGCACAGGTCTATGCCGAGGCGCGGGCAGAACTAGGTCACCCTCTGCTGCCGCGCCACCAGGGAGAAAACCCATGAGTTTCCTGCCATTGCTGCTGGAAATCGGCTGCGAGGAGTTGCCTGCCGCCGAGCAAGCGCAGCTTCGTCACAGCATGGTCGAAGCGGCCGCGCGGCTCTTCGCGGAGGCAGGGATAGAATATGGCGAAATCCACCCCTTTCTTACCCCGCGTCGCTTGGCCCTGTACATCCCGACCCTTGCCCGCGAGACGCGGGCAGAAGAGGAGCTGCGCCGCGGCCCTTCCGTCGAGCGCGCCTTTATCGATGGCAAAGCCACTCCGGCAGCCGAGGGCTTTGCCCGCTCCTGTGGCGTGCCGGTCGAGGAGTTGGAACGGCTCGAGACCGAAAAAGGTACCGTGCTTGCTTGGCGCCAGTTGCGTCCGGCCCAGCCGGTAGCGGCACTCTTGCCATCGATCGCCACCCGCTGGGTGGAGGCGCTACCGCTGCGCAAACGCATGCGCTGGGGTAGCCGGAGCGAAAGCTTCTCCCGGCCATTGCGCTGGCTGCTCTTGCGTTTTGGCGAGGAGAGCCTGGCTTGGCAAGCCTTTGGGCTACAGAGCGAGGCCCATAGTTTTGGCCACCGGGTCCACCACCCCGGCCCGGTTCCCTTTGTTCACCCTGAGGCGTACGGCAAGGCCCTGCTGCAAGCGCGGGTGCGTGCCAATTGGGAAGAGCGCCGCAACTACATTGCCCGCGAAGCACAGCGCCTTGCCGCCGAACTCGACTGCCAAGCCCTCCTCACCGATGCCCTCCTCGACGAGATTACCGGCCTTTGCGAATGGCCGGTGGCACTCGCCGGCGGCTTTGCGGAAGAGTATTTGCGCATCCCAGAAGAAGTCCTAGTCACGGTGATGATCCAACACCAGCGCTACATCCCCTTGCGCAGCGCCAGCGGCAAACTGGCGGCAAAATACCTTTTCCTTGCCAATCTCGAGAGTCGCGATCCCCGCGTCGTCATCCACGGCAACAATCGCGTCCTGCGCGCGCGCCTTGCCGATGCCGCCTTCTTCTGGGATCAGGACCGCCAGCAAGCCCTCGAAGCACGCCGGCCGGCCCTCGACGCGATTTCCTTTCAGGAGGGGCTGGGCAGCATTGGCGACAAAGCCCGCCGTCTTCTTCCCTTGGTCGAAACCTTGGCAACTACCCTCGGGGCAGATGCGCAGACCTGTCGTCGTGCTGCAGCGTTGTGCAAATGCGATCTCCTGACCGGCATGGTGGGGGAGTTTCCGGAGCTGCAAGGCATCATGGGTGGACACTACGCACGACACGACGGAGAGCCGGCCGCCGTAGCCGACGCCATAGCCAGTCAATACCAACCGGCTGGGCGTGACGATGCCATTCCCGCCTCGGCGGCGGGGCAGGTGCTCGCCCTTGCCGATCGTATCGACACCCTCTTTGGTTTCTTTGCCTTGGGTAAGGTACCCACCGGCGATCGCGATCCCTTTGCCTTGCGTCGTGCCGCCTTGGGGATATTGCGCATCGCCCTCGAAGGCGGGCGCTCCCTCTCCTTACGCCAGCTCGTTGCGGTCGCCGCCAAGCAATATGGGACGTCGGCGGCGCAGGCGGCGGAAGTCGGCGACAAGCTGGCAGAATTTTTTGTCGAGCGCCTGCGGGTCATTTTCCGCGAGGAAGGCTTTAGCGCCGACCAAGTTGCTGCCGTCCTGGCGGTTGCTGCCGACGATCCCCTCGACGCCCGTCAGCGCTTGGAGCAACTGAGCATTTTCTTGGCCAACGACTCGCGGGCAGATGATCTCGCCGCCCTGATCAAACGGGTAGGCAACCTGCTGCGCAAGGAAGCGAGCACTGGCATAGACCTGCAGCCCGAACGCCTGGTAGAAGCCGCAGAAAAAGACCTCTGTAATGCTTGGCTCAGCATTCGTGACGCGGTGACGAGCGCCCTTTCCAAGAGGGACTACCAACAGGTGCTCGGTCAGTTAGCGATCCTACGCGACCCTGTCGATCGCTTCTTTGCCGAGGTCATGGTGCTTTGCGAGGATCAGGACCTGCGGCGCCAACGCCTCGCCTTGCTCCAGGAGCTGCAAGGGGCATTCCTACGCATTGCCGACTTTTCCCTGCTCCAGGGACGCGGATGACACCGCTGATCATTCTCGATCGCGACGGGGTCATCAACGAGGACAGCGACGCCTTCATCAAATCGGCGGCGGAGTGGCGCCCCATCCCCGGCAGTCTCGAGGCCATTGCCCGCTTCAACCGCAGCGGCTACTCCGTGGTGGTTGCCAGCAACCAGTCGGGTATTGGCCGCCGCCTCTTTGGCCTAGCCGCCCTCAACGCCATCCATGCGCGGATGCGGCGAGAACTAGCCGAACTCGGCGGCCGCATCGATGCCATTTTCTTCTGCCCGCACCACCCCGAGGCCGGCTGCGACTGCCGCAAACCCCAAGATGGCATGTTCCGGCAGATTGCCGAGCGTTTTCAGGTCGATTTGCGTGGGGTTCCGGCGGTAGGTGATAGTCATCGCGACCTGCAGGCGGCGCGTAGCGCCGGCGCCAGCCCCATTTTGGTGCGCACGGGTAAGGGGAAAAAAGTGGAAGACATCGCTCGCGCCGAGGGCATTCCCGTCTTTGCCAATTTGGCGGCCGTCGCCGACGCCATACTGGGGCACTAGCCCATGGGCAGCGCCCTCCGCAGCCTGTTGTTCTATATATTATTTGTACTATGGACGCTGCTCTGGGCAATCGTGTTGCTCCCCTTTCCTCTCCTAGCGCAGCGCTGGCGCTTTTGGGGCTGCGGCACCTGGGCACGCGTTGGTAGCAGTATATTCACCGCGACCCTGGGCCTGCGGATTCACGTTACGGGGCTAGAGAATCTGCCTCGAGGCCCTTGTGTCATCGTCAGCAATCACCAATCTGCCCTCGAAACCCTGCTGCTCTGGCGATATTTTCCTCGCTTAGCCTTCGTCCTCAAAGGCGAACTGCTGCGTCTGCCCATCATTGGCTGGTATCTTCCCCTCTCCGCTCCCATCGCCATCGACCGCCGAGCCGGTCGTCAGGCACTGAAGCAAGTCTTGGAGCAGGGCGAACAGCGCCTACGCGACGGCATTCCCGTTCTCTTGTTTCCCGAGGGAACACGCCAGCCTTGCGGGCAGATAGGGGAGTTTCATCAAACCGCTGCCGCTTTGGCCCAGCGCGTGGGCGTGCCGATTTTGCCCTTGGCCCTCAATAGCGGTTGCTTTTGGCCGCGGGGCGAATGGCGCAAGCGCGGCGGCGAACTGCATCTCCATTTTGGCCCCAGCATGGCCGCCGCCGGTCGCAGCGCCGAGATTACGGCGCAGCTGCGGGAGTGGATTGCTGCCGAAGTGCAGCGGATGCCGCCCCACAGCGGCTGATCAAGTACTCTGCCACCTGAGCGGCAATATCTACCCCGCTGACCGTCTCGATGCCCTGCAGGCTGGGCGAGGGATTGAGCTCGAGGAGGGTGTAGCCTCCATGCCCATCTGCCATCAGATCCACCCCGGCAAAGTCCAGCCCCAACGCCGCACAAGCGGTAATGGCCAGATTTTGCAGACGCGAGTCGAGGTGATCGAGGGGAATCGCCTCGGCGGTACCATTGCGGTGCAGATTGCTGCGAAAATCCTGCGCCCCGGCGCGACGACGCATGGCGGCAAGCACCTCCCCCGCCAGCACGATAATGCGATAGTCCTCTCGCCCGGGTAGAAAACGCTGCAGGAGTACCTCGTGCTGCAGGAGCAGCAGCGTGTCGACCAGCGCCCGCGCTCCGCCCTCGCTCTCCGCCAGGTTCACTCCCACCCCCTGGGAGCCCGCTAGCAGCTTGCTCACCACGGGCACCCCAAGTTTCGCCAGGGCTTGCTCCGCCGCTGCCGCATCGGCCAAATACCAAGTATCGGGCACGGGTAACCCTGCCGCCGCCAAGAGTTGTAGGGAAAGAAATTTATCGCGAGCGCGCAGCAACGCGTCTCCACGATTGAGGAGGACGCTGCCCAACACCGAAAAATGCTGCAGCAGACGTTGACCAAGCTGGGTCAGGGGACTACCGAAGCGCGGCAGGACGATAGCGGGCGGAGCGAGGGGCTTGCCGGCGTAGTGCAAATGAAAGTGCCCACCGGCAAGGCTCAGGGCACAGAGCTCCGGCCGCAGAATCTGCGCCTGCACACCGCGCTCTTGCAGGGCCGCCAGCAAACGTTGGCTGGAATACAGCTCGGGGTAGCGCGAGAGGATGACGGCATTACTCACTCGTCGGCTCGGTAGCGCAAGAGCGGCAACTCACCATGGGCAATGGAGCGCTCGATAAAACCTGCGCGGCCAGGCTCGCGCGCCTCGAGACTAGACCGGCTCGCGGCCGGCACCCCAACAATGGCCGCCAACAGCACCTCGAGCTCCTCGCCGTCAACCCGCAGACTGCCGTAGGGATTCGCGGGGCTTGCCGGACGCCAAAAGAGGTTACTGCGCCACCCCTTTGCTCGTACCGCTGCATCTTCGAACAAGCTTCGGCATCGTTCTGCAACTTCCTGTTCTGATCTCATTACTTCCGCATCCCTCCGAGCAAGACAATAAAATCCGTGGCTTGGCTTTGGAATTATAGGAGAGCATAATAGTCAACTATAAGGAGATCCAACACGGACACGGCAATGGATCATAGTCTTGGCCCCAAGGGCCGACAAGGAGTTTGCAATGAGTGAAAACACGACGCAGCAAGGGGTAGCCGGTCACGGCGCCTTTTTTCAAGACACGAATCTGAAGGCGGAGGAAGCGGAAGCGGCAACCGCCTGGGTGCGCAACCACGTCGATCGGCGCACGGTGGATTTGGGCGAGCGCATGGACGACATCCGCGAGCACATGTGGGAGT
>NZ_JAVRKK010000025.1:0-24491 GCF_031962545.1 Candidatus Igneacidithiobacillus taiwanensis | reverse complement strand
GTGTCCTCCTGCCAGATTTGCTCCATCGTGGACTCCAGTTCTTCCATAGCGGCCTTCTGCGCCGCATCCTCAGCCGCCCAAACTTTCTGCATGTCCCTCTCCATCACGTCTGCGTAGTCCATCTCACCACCCCCTAGCCAAACTTCCCGATCAATAACCTTAACTATCCACTTCCTCGGCTGCCGCCGCAGTGATGACGCGCTCGTAGATTGGCGCAACGTCAAGCATGAAATAATCCACGATGCCGCCATTACGTTCTTCTGTGGTTGTCCCGGTGACGTATGCTTGGTACATGAGAGCTAGCGCCATGTAAATTTTGTCTATCTCTTCATTGGTTGCGTGGTTGGTAAATGCTTCGTCAATCAACTTGTGGTCGAGCAGGATGTCGCGCTCTGCGTTGTAGATTTCTGATTCGCGGATAGCCGCTTTCGCGTCGGCCTCGTCCTGCATCCGAATAAGCCATGCTTCGTGTGCCTCTACTGCTGCGTCGATTGCTTCCATGTTCGTCTCCCAAAATGCCGCGCCGGGTTGGGCGGCTTCCATGGAGAGTATTATACGGCGGAGTGGGACTCAGTGCAAGTCTTTTTTCCAACCCTCTATTTCTCCGCGTAGGTATCCAGAATCTTCGCCTCTGCCGCGACGGGCAGGTCGGGTGCCCACGCCGGGGCCTTGGACATGATCTCCAACAACGCACTCCGAGCGTCCTCTGCATCTCGCTCTGGGACAACCGACACCAACTCGTCGTGTACTGAGTGGCAGACCGGGATACCTGCCTTGACCGCTTCTATCCAAACGTCCCGAAGCAACGCTCGGGCGGTGGCTTGCGTCGCGTTCTCCGCTAGGCGTGCAGAATAGGTATGCTGAATCACGCCTTTCTGTCGGTACAATATCCGTCCGCGCTCGTCGTCCGAGTAGCGCAAGTGTGGAAAGGGAAGCAGGCTGCCGTCGGGGAGGCGCAGGGTCATGGTAGGTACGCCTTGGTAGGTCTCCTCTATCCACTCGCAGTGTTCTCCACCGTCCAACGCGCCCATGCGCTTCCAAAACAGCACGATATTCCGATTCGCCTCCCGATATATGTCCACCAGTCGCATAGCTGCGCCGTAGTGCCACAGGATCAACGGGTCTTTCTGGAGTGGTAGCATAAGACCCTCCCACCAGGCTTTCGCGTCTTGCAGCTTCTCCGGGTCATCTCCGACCTGTTCCTTACGCCAGTCTTTCTGTCGCTGGAGGCGATCCATTACCCACTCCCGCTCGACACCGAGCCCTTCCGCCGTCTCTCGATCCAGCAACACCGCTGGACCCATAAGGCCAAGACGAAGCAGCCGCTCCAGCACCGCCCAACCAGCGGAGTATCCTAGGCCGAGAATTGTTACTTTACTCACCTGCCGTTTCAGTCCATGCTCATCTTTGATAACTTTGTCCGGGAGCCCCGCGAGGGAGGGCCAGATTTTCTTCGCCTGCTCGATGTACACGTCTTTGTTGGCTCGAAAAGCGTCTAGCAGTTCATCCTCGCCGGCCAACCACGCCAACACCCGCGCTTCGATGGAGGAGAAGTCACAGACGATGATCTTATGCCCCGGTGGAGGGACGATAGCGGAGCGGATCAAGGAGCCGCGCGGAAAATTCTGTTGATTCAACTTGTTCTCACCCGACCACCGACCCGTGTTCTGCGCCCCGTAATAGCGAAGGTATACCGGCATCGGGAATGTATCCTGGCCCTCCAGGTTCAGCCGCAGCATCCGCTCCGAGCGCGTCCGTAGAATCGTGCTGCCAAGTCGCACTTTCATGAGCAACAAATGCTTGATAAGCGTCTCCGGGTCTGAGGCGCGGATATTTTCCTCTACGTCCGTGTCCTCGGTGATGCCGTACCGCTCCAGAAGCTGGAGGAACGCCGTGTCGCTCTTCGCCATGGCCCAGGTTTCTTTGCCCGTGGTCGGGGAGATTTTCTTGGGCACCGCAACCCCATGCGTCTCCAGCAGCTTCGAGAACTTGACTCGTGAACGGATAATGGCCTCCAATTCCTTCGTGCTGATCCGTAGTGCCGCAGCAACCCCGCTCAACAGGGTATCTTCTTTCTGTAGCTCGTCGCGATGGCACCCCTCCAGCACCGTGCGGTCCAAACACAACACCGGCCTCGTATTCCGATCCAGCGCAGGGTCCACGAGTAGCAGCTTCAGCGTGTAGTCCATGACCTGTAGCTCTTTTCGTAGCAGCTCACGCCCCAGTCGCTCGGTGCCCTCGCGCAACAAGCCCCGCAGCAATCCCTCCGTAATTTGCGCGTCATTGACCGCGTACTTCGCCAGTGCCTCATACTCCTCCGGCGCCAGTCCCCGCTTACCCTTGGTGTTCGCCAGCCCCTCGGTCTTTTGCCCAGTCAGCGCATCGAGGTTTAATCGGGTGTAGTTACCGCGCAGAAGCGCCGCAAGCCCCATGCTGTCAATGAAACTGAACCGCTTTTGGTGAAATAGTGCAGATAGTCGGTAATGACGGGCGATAATGGTCAAGTCAAACAGACTGTTGTGAGATACTAATATAGATCGCTCTGGGAGAGAGGCGAAAAACGCCGGTACGTCGTCCGGCCCAAGGAACTCCGCAGGCACACCACCACATACGGCCATGCCGTGAACCAAAAACCGCTCGTCGTCCACGTAGTCCGTGTAACTCATCGTTTTAACGCTGTACTTAGCAGAATAGAACGTCTCGAAGTCAAAAACGACGGTTGTTGTTTTGCGCAATTCCCACCTCCAAAAAAGCCCGGCGTCGCCGGGCCAGACCCCATCAATTCCCGAAAGTGTACCCAACACCCGCTGCTACCGCAGTGTGACCGTACTGCCCAAACCCACCGGACACGCCCACGTTCGCATTCCAGCGGCGAGTAATCTGGTACGTTGCTTTTGCGCCAATCGCCTGCTGACCGTCATAGGTTCCCATCTCCGCACCGACATACAACTGTCCCGGAGCGAGGACGGGGGAACTGGGCATGGCGAGAGCCGCCGCGATACCTGAAGCGGCGAACTGTTCCGCGTTCTCCTGCGCCTAATTCGCTGCGCCTTGAGCATAGTTCTCGGCATTGGCTTGGGCATGTGTTGCATAGCCTTGCGCGTTGGCGTTGGCTTGTTGCAGGGTTGCTTGGTCTCCAGAATTGGAGTAGTTCTCCGCTGCTTGATACGTCGCTTGGTTGACCTCGTTCGTGTAGCTATTGGCGGCATCGAGCGTTTGGGTAGACTTGACGTTGGTGTACTGCTCGGAGGCAGAGAGGGTAGCCTCATCCCCCGCGCTTATCTGTTTGTCCACCTTCGTGTAGTTCACCACTCCGTTCTTGCCGGGGATACCTTGTGGTCCCTGTGGTCCCTGCGGTCCCTGTGGTCCCTGCGGTCCCTGCGGTCCCTGTGGTCCCTGCGGTCCCTGTGGTCCCTGCGCTCCACGTACCGGCTCCTTATGAAAATGACAGTGCTTCGGAATGAAATGAGACGGTATCACCGGCTCAGGAATAACTATAGGATCACCCCATCCCGTTCCCGCCACCGCCACCGCACTGCCCATACCCAACGACACTACTGCTATCAACACCGCAACATGCTTCAACATGTCACTTCTCCTTCTTCCAACGATCATCCACGCCATCTTCGCTCAAATAGCTCCCTAACAGCATCAACGCATTACAGGTCATGTGCGCGAGGTGCGTATACCCCGACTCCGGGTCTTTGTCCTCTCCCATCTGGTGCGCCATGAGGTGTCGCAGCAACGCAGAAACCAACCGGCTATGCGCCATTCCTTTGCGCCAGTTCCAATCCCCATACTTCTCCGCCCCGTAAGCGAACACTTCCCCCACCGCCATCAACGCCTCCGGGGGGATTAAATCCAGACGCGGCTTATCGGCATCGTGTTTGATGGCGGTTTTTGGTGAAGAAGCGGGGAAAGTGGCGTCGGTAATGGAAACTTGGGAGTAGTGAATTGCTTCGTTCAGAAATACATCCAACCGTTCTTTATAAGGGCCCAAATGTGATAATATCAGAATCTTAAACTTTACGTATCCACATTCCCACGGGTGGTCCTTATCATCGTCTGAATTATACCCGAACTCCGTAACGAATACTCTCATTCCACGAAACCAGAAAATCTCCCCCGGCGTCGCCAACTGTTCTTTCGTAATCATACATCCCCCTCTCTCCGAATCACCGCTTTCGCGTATTGTACCGCGCCTATCGGCGCCCCTTGGGTCTGCACCACGGTCGGCCCGGCGTTGTACGCTTCCAGAGCCAACCAGAGGCTCCCGTCGAACCGATGTAGCAAATACTTCAAGTACCGCACCCCGCCTCGGATATTCTGCACCGGGTTCCATGGATCGACGTGCAACCACCGCGCCGTCACCGGCTCCAACTGCATCGGCCCTATAGCCCCAGCGTTGCTCACCCTAGTGTCGCATCCCCGAAAATTGCCGCCGTTCTCCACGTACAGCACCGCTACCGCGAGCCTCGGGCTTACTCGCTCCTGCTCCGCCACGCGCTCAGTCAGGGATACTACGGATGGTGCCCGGTGAGTTACAGGGATGATAGGGTTGTGCCGAAAGTGCAGCGTTGGGAACAGCAAGTGAAAAAGTAAGGTCGCAAACAAGGTTAATTCTCCTTTCCCCACCGTTCCCGAATATACTGCTGCAACTCTCGCCGCGCCTTCGCTTCTTCCTCATACAACTTAACCCATCGGTCGCACTCGGCCTTGAGGTATTTCACTTCGTCCTCCAGATGTTCGATGATCTTTTCTGAATCAGCCCCGCTGCTCATGTTTCCTCCGGTACAACCCACGTTCGTTGTCCCACTTGATTTTACCTTCCGCCAACAGCCCATTAAGCGCGTCCATGCCCTTGAGCCCGACGTAAGTTTTGATCTCGTAGATAGTCTTGCCACCAGCATCAATGTACTTCAGCAACTTCTCTCTAACCCCAGTCTTTTCCACGCACCACCTCCAATACCTTGTCGTCCTCGGTCAGTTCTTCATACGCCGCTACACCGATCTTCTCACCCCCCAAATCCACCAGAGCATAGGACTTCCCATCATGCCGCATACACCACTCGGCCTCTTCCAAGGCAGGAAGGATTTCGTCAAATAGCTGCATATCAACTATCAAACCAATACACCACGCGAAAATCATCTGGGTTCTGGTCTGTAATCTCCCAATAAGACCCCAAATAATGCTCGCACAAGCAGTAAATACTCCATTTGGAACGGTCTACATCGTCGTACTTAGTGCGTTCACAAACATCCAAAAATTCGCGCAAAGTATTGTAGGAAGGACTATGTGCGTCGTCTCCCCACGCGGCAAACCTATATTCCGTTCCTTTACTTACGTCGCTAGGCAAACCCTTGGCCGGTGGTCCGTCTCCGCGAACCCCTGCGAGCGCCGCAAAACGACGGTAATTACGTTCGCAAGCTACGTCACTCTGCCAAGTTGGGGTATGAATCATCACCCATTCCTCGTCAATTTTCTTCTCTACCGTAATATGAGTGTCACATCCCATAACTCACCTCTTCGCTTCACCCTATCGCCGTGTCCAACTCTATGCCACCTTCAAACCATTCCTTCACCATCTCCACCGAGTCCACCAGTAGATACACCCCGCCAGTTTTCTCAATTTCTTGCTGGGCTTTCTTCTGTATAGGCGTCTGCGTCTTGAGCTTGCCCGGCGCTTTGACCTCTATACCTATGAACTGCCCCCGCCAACACACGATCCTATCTGGCACCCCCGCCGTACCGTACCCTGAGCCTATGGGAGTGAAGGAGTAGTTGTCCCCTCGGGCCTTTAGATACTCACGGATTTTGACTTTTACTTTACCTTCCGGCGTCATGTGCCTCCCCCTCCATCGTCCGTATCGGCTTCACATCCACCACCTCGCCGCCTAGCTTCTCTACGGCCTTGAGGAACCCCGGCATTTCTTCTTCCGTAACATGGACGTACTTGACGTTCTTCTCAGCTTCTTCCTTTCGTTTTTGTTCCTCAATTGCATCCCAAGGGATGATTGCCATGATGAGGAAAAACAGCACCAATAGGATAATCATGACCTAATCTCCTGTAACCGTTCCTTGATCCTTGCTGGCACTCTAGGCAGTGCGAAAAACGCGACGTATCCGTCAAAATCCCCGTTAAACTCCCCGATCACCGCAACTCCCTCTCGGGTCAGCAAAAGGCACCGGCCATGTGGCCGACACGTCGGCGTAAGTTCCAGCCACACAGGTTGCAGCGCGGTTTCTATGGGGCGGTCGTTCATTTTACACCTCCGGCGGCGTCAGGGGGCCGATGAATTGGCCGTGCAACATCGCTATGCCGCAGTATGTATCGCTTCGGGAATTATAGAATCCATCCCCCTCGCACAAGATGCGTATAAGATGCCAGTCTTTTTCATCCTCGAAACGATGCCAATAAAACCCCAGCTCCGTCGCCTCGTTCGCGCTCAGCACCTTGGGCGGCGCTTTCAGGCGCTCAATCTCAGCGCGGAGGCGCTCGATCTCGGCTTCCAGAGCGGCGCAGTCCTCATACCGCACAAAATCCCCATCCTCACACTCACCCAACGCCACATCCGTGGCGCGAAAAT
The DNA here is from genome assembly GCF_031962545.1 of Candidatus Igneacidithiobacillus taiwanensis. Lineage (NCBI taxonomy): Bacteria > Pseudomonadati > Pseudomonadota > Acidithiobacillia > Acidithiobacillales > Acidithiobacillaceae > Igneacidithiobacillus > Candidatus Igneacidithiobacillus taiwanensis. The sequence goes on along the minus strand of NZ_JAVRKK010000025.1, from coordinate 17,903 downwards.
CGTAGCGTTGCAGTTTCATTCCACCCACTCCCATTTCATATCCCCATTTGCATCCAGCCAAACGCGCATCTTCCGATCCGGCAGCCTAGCGGCAACTTGTACTTCAACGATTTTGTCCTCACCCGGCCCTAGATGTTCGTCGGCTATCCTGTCTGCGATTTCCCAAGGATCTTCCGAAAGGTAATCCTCCTCGCGCCCAACTTCCCAATACATCAAATCCTTGGTAAGCAATTTATTTAGACGCTCAATCTCGGATTCTAGCTCGGCAACATCTTCTGATTTACACCATCCGCCTGATTCGTTGGGACGGTATCCCTTCAAGAAAAAACCATCGCACACCTCGTAACGTTGCAGTTTCATACCCCGTCCTCCGCAATTTCGGCGTGGTCCCAAACAACAAATCCAAATTGATTATACGCCGACCAAGATGTGCGCCCATCACGCCAACACATGGGCCGTCCGTCCACATGTACCCCGGCAAAAATATCCCTTATGTTTTTTGGACGAGCCTTCGTCCCGAAACCACGCCTTCGCATCTATCGGCCAATCATGGTACGGCCTGACTTCTTCGATCACTAGCACGCCGCTGTATATACAGTATAGTGTTTCTGGGTTTACGTTAAAAACCGAGTATTCAGTTCCTCCGACTATTACCGGCCTGTTGCTACTATCAATAAAAAATCCTGTTATCTCTACCGGCTGCCGCCCATCCACCATGCGCCACTTTTTCTTTCGCATCTCATTAAACTTCTGTTGCAGTTCGTCGATGTTCACCCCACACCTCCTACCCTAACCAAACTGTCAGCCATTATACCACTCCGCCGTACACGACGCAACTAGAAGTCGCCAACGCCGTTCACTTCAAGCTCCAGTTCCTCTACGGGCACCACTTGGAGTTCATCAGGGCTCTCTGGCTTCGGCACGACGCGCAGCGTGTCCATATCCAGAATGCGGATATACTCCGACGAAGCCATGAAGGGCCGCTGTCGAATAACATAAGTGTGTTTTCCAGACTGGTGCGGCGCGAAGCCGATGTACACCGTCTCGCAGGAGTCGATAGGCATACCCGCACGAATCGCGGATGCTTTGGGTATCAGGGTAAAGCCAACCCCGATAATCGCCTCGGGCATGCCGGCCCCTCCAGTTCCTCCCTGCGGTTCGTACTTCACCTCGTCCGGCTTGTTTGGTGAAATACGCGCAACGCCGCGCTTTACCTGTAACATGTAGTCTGACAGCCCGGCAGCCAGCATCTTCTGCTCGGCCTCACTATACTTCGTTTTCACCCCATCCACAGACTGGACATCGTTCGTACCAACCGCCGTCATACGCATCTTCGCCAGCACCGCGCTGGTGTTCACAGGGATACCCAAAACACCGCACGCCAGCGCATACCCATATACCGCCGCAGCATATACATCGACGTGAAACCGGGACGCTACGGAAACCTTGTTGCGTATGAACCGCTCAACGGACTCCAGCGCCTTTTTCCCCTTCTCTATGTCCTGCATGTGCTGCGCGATCATCGCTGCGCCAAGCACCCCAAAATTGGCCCGCACGAGCTTATTGATCTCCCGTAGGTCGGCGTCTGAAGCGTACCGGCACACGCGGAACTCCAGCATCCGATTGATGACGCCATCGCTGTTACTCCCCAAGCGCCCTATCTTCGCGCCAAACGCGGTGTTGGAAGAAGTCAGCATGGCCGTGCGCCATTCGCCCCCTTTGATCTTTGTACGCCCACCCTCTCCAAGTCGCTCGCGCTCTTTGCCGCCCGACACAGTGTATAGGAAGGACTCCAGCTCTTTCCCCTCGACGACGGAGAACTCGTCCACGCAAACCGGGACCGATTTATACTCACCAAGCCTTCGCAGTAGCGCGTTCGTAGTGTCCGACTTGGTACGCATCATCTGTTCTGGATTACCCCAGACCGCTTGTACGGCAGAAAGACAGGTGCTCTTGCCAATACCGGAGTCCGGTGCGTACAGGTTGACCACGAGGCCGGGGGTCGAGGAGTAATGGAGAAACGGCGCACCAAGCCCGATGAGAAACGGCAGCATAAACCCACGCGGCGCGGACAGATAGTGCTCGACTACGTGCTTCCATGCGTGCAGTTCCCCTTTCGGGATCGTCGGGTTGTCATCGCTAATACGCTTGGCGGCTGCCGTCTCTCCACCCGGCATGTACCGCGTCTCGCCCAGATAAAACGACCCGTCGTGCCAGCCGAAGGAACGATACCCGAAAGTAGGCTGAACATGGGCAGCAGCCAGGTTCGCGCTCACCCGAAGATAGTCTACCAATACCTCATCCTCCCGAGCCGAGCGGCGAAGATAACCATAAGCCGCCAGTTTCTTCACCAAGTTCGTTTTGTCGGGAAGCATGGACCCGTCCACCATAACACGCCGCACCCCCCCTTTAACGTGCCGGTAACTGATCTCGTAGGTCACACGCTCCACGCCGGGGCGCTCAGGCTCTAACAGTACGTCCGTGATACCAACCGTGCGCTCGGACACAACTACGGGTACGCCGTCGTCCGTAGTCACCATGATCGCGCCGTTGTCCGTTATATAATAAGGTTTTGCTAGTTCGTAGCCGAGGAAGTTTTTGCCTGCGTCCTCTGACTTCGTCCCCAGACCAAACGTGATGGGGGACACGAGCTTTTTAGACTGTCGATAGGGGCATTTCCTACAGTGCGCGGCGTATTCATCCGCTTGAGACATGGACTCGCACGTGGTCGCCCCGGTCGTGCGCTCTTTCCACTGCTCCATCTTTGCCAAGGTATCTTCGGGGTCGAAATCCGGGTGGCCGCCAGACCACTCCACCGCTTTCTGCTCGCTATCTTTACAGTACGCCAGTATCCCAAGTGCCTTGTACCAGGCGGGTTCACTAACGTCGCCGCGTTTCTCGTAGTAGAACTGAAGCGACGCGCACTTGGATCGTATCGCATCGGCGTCCGGCACCTCCCCGGTCGTGGCTAAATCGGTAATCTGGCTACTCAAGTCGCGCAGCTTCTGTAGCCCGACCGAGGGTTTCGGTTTGCTGAACCCCTTCAGCGCCGTGGTGACGGCCTTCTCGAACGCCGGGAAAGAAACTATGGTGTAGTCCGAGTCCTCAATAACGACCGGCAGGCGCTCCCGCTCGTCTTTTTTATTTATGGTCCCCGGCAGCCGCAGCAGCGAGGACATATCTCGAGTGCGTGACTTATCCGCCTTGAACCCTTCCTGTGCACACAAGTCGTACAAAGCATTGGCAGCTCGATTCCACTCGGATGCAAAAATCGGTTGCTGAAGCAAAAAATAGGCATGTATGCCAGCGCCGGAGCGCACGATCAAAGGGTCGGGGAGCGCCACTTTAGCGACAAACGCGGTCAGCGCGTCGTGCGCTTCCTCATAATTCTCGTACCCCTTGTCAGGTTCGCCCGGCTTCACATCGATGTCCAGCCAGAACGCACGGGCCGAGATAGCGAGTTCGGAACTACGTTCTACACTGGTCCCCAAGCGCGGAACCGACAGATCAGGGGTACGAAACCGCGCCGGGGAGAACCAGATGTTCAGTCGATTCTGATACGATAGCGCAGAAGATATGTCTGCGGACACATAATAACGAACGGACGGAGCGACGAGGCAATAAGAGTCTGGAGTTGGATCACTCCAAAGAAGTGACAAAAATTCTTGTAGGTTCATGCCTGCTGCCGCCGCCAGAATAGGGGTAAGCGACTACGATACCGCCGCTTCCAAGGAGAAAAAAGCGCGGGCGCCGTAAGCGCCCGAAAAACCTAGAACCGGCTCAGAAATCCATGAGCGCGTTCAGGTCCAGCTCGTCGTCCCCGGCAGGTGCGGGTTCCGGTTCGGACGCCTTTTCCTCCGCAGCGAAGCCTTGGCTGGCCTGACTAGCTTGGCGCGTCCGGCGACCCGCTGGAGCCGGGGTAGCAGTCGGTTCCGGGGCAGCCTGCTCTTCTTCAGCGTCCGGGACCGCTACCCGCGTAACCCCTTCCCCTTCCGTGTCCATGTCCCCGTCCATAAACTCCACGACCTCTGGCTCGTCCACGCGCTGCAAAACGACTTCCAGTTGCTCGTCCGTCAAGGGCGTGACCTCCCGGAAATTCAGCACCGGCACCGAAGAAGCCTCATCAAAAGACAGCTCCGTCACCACCGCCTGAATCGGCAGCCCATGCTCACGGTCCACGCGCTTCACATACTGATTGAACTCCCGCATCTTGGTAGCCGAGATGTTCAGCATGTAGATCGGACCATCGACATGTCCTGCGCTGACCACCAAAACACGCCGAGCACTGTTGCACGCGAAGGACTTGTTCCCCGCCTCGTTGATCTTCGAGCCGTAGACAGAGTGCTTACACTTCCCGCAGGTTTCAGCCTGGGGCTCACGCGAAAAACGGCTCGGGTGAATTCCGTTCGGGGACCAACACACCGGCGCCTCCTTCTCTGCCGCCTTCGGATCAAACTTCCCCTTGTAATACGTCCGGTACACGCCGGGAGACGAGCCGAGGATGACCACATTCAACACCTCAGCCTTAGCCCCATTGGACGTGCGAATCACTTTGGCCTCTCCATCGGCCAAGATGGAAAATTGCCGCTTGTCCGTGCTAATTCGTGCGAACTGGGGACCAGCCGTAGGCTGCTCAATAACTTCCTTCTGAATCTTCCGCAGCTTGTCCAGCTTTGTGCCGAATTTAGCTGCCAACGCACCACCTTTGAATTCAACTACATTGCTCATGGATTTTCTCCTGTCAAAAAACTACAAACCCCACCCTACACCACCTATGCTCAACGGGACTGTACACCAACCACCGTCTCGCGGAACACATTGACACCCGGCACATCGCCGCCGTTCTCGATGATCTCTGCAATTGCCTTCTGCGGCACCTGACGATACAGCAAGTCCCACGCCTCGTGCTCACGCACGTAGTCCAGATAGGATGGCCAGTCCCCCATCGTATAAGACGTTTTGAGCTTTCGGAAGATCGTGACCTTTCCGCGAGACGTGGTGACTCCCATCTTATCCAACCCGTTCTTGTCCAGCGCGGACAAAAGCCATGCGTCCAGCTTCGCCTCCGCCGCCTTGACCTGCTTCAGCTTTTCGTTCAGCTCGGCCTTCTTGTCACGCAACTGGAAAATTGCGTCTACTACTTCTTCTACCGTAGGCATCTTTTTACCCTCCAAATTTCCACCTGATGAGGCCATTCTATACGGCCCTGTGGGACTTGTCAACACCACGGAGCCGCCAGCGTCGCTTGCCGGAATCCAATGCCGATGCGAACGGGCTGCAAAACGGAATTCTCCTGCAACCGATCCACCAGACGGATCGTGAACGGCACGAGTCGATGCACCCGCGCCCGACCGCGCTCCAGCAGCAACCGTGCCCGTTTCTCCGAGCACGGCATGAGCGGTTTCTTCCTCTTGTCCAAAACAAATACCGCCATTTCCACCTCTCCTTTACCATCAACCCTTACGGGCTACTTGTGACGCGGAGACTTCCGTCTCCGTCTCCCCTCGGGAATGTCTGTAACCGGCTCTCACCTTGCGGTGACGATCAGAACCTTCGGGCCTTTACCTTTGCCCAGCATGATCCCGACCTTCCAGTGTCCGGAACTGAGGAAGCATCCCGGAGTGGGTCTGTACGACCCGTTACAAACGTCTGCACGTTATCCGTGCTCCCTGGTCAACCCAGCCTGCGTACCGCAAGCTCCGTCCTTTAGGGCGGGGTAATTGACTCTCCTACAATCCGCAAAAATTCCAGCGCTTGAGACTCCCATGCGGCGGCCCATGCGGCGTCCCATGCGGCAAACCCTGCGGCAGCCCCTGCGGCAGCCCGTGCGGCGGCCCATGCGGCGTCGCATGCGGCGGCCCATGCGGCAGCCCTTGCGGCGTCGCATGCGGCGGCCCATGCGGCAGCCCGTGCGGCGGCCCATGCGGCGTCGCATGCGGCATCCCTTGCGGCAGCCCTTGCGGCAGCCCCTACGGCATCCCTTGCGGCAGCCCATGCGGCAGCCAATTCCTCGTCTGTTGCCAACCCAGACGCAAATTTTTCTGCGACGTCAACTGCTGCGATGCTTCTTGAATCTGTAATTAAATGCTGTACCTGACGCGCGCACCAGACCGCAAATAAGCGCCATTCTTTGGCATATTGAGGCTCTGCCCGACAACACCATAGTGCGTCTTCTATACCGTTAATTCGGACAATATCTGCATATGGTAAAGGCTCGTCATCCGCTTTAGTTTTTCCGAGACCTTTAAGCAACTTTTCCCACCCCTCGGCGCATGGTTGTTGATTTCTGATTCGGTTTAGGGTTGTGGCAATCATTTCAATCTCCGGCCTGTACTTCGTGAGTGATAGCCGCCAGCGCTGAGCTGTCTTGATAAGGCTGCCCAGGTTTCCCCGGCCCGCATGGGCGGTCGTATGGGCTGACGTACTCGATGTGGTAATAGGTGGGCAGCTTGGTGCCCGGAAGGATGGGGGTGCATACGCCCCCTTTGATTACCGCGATTGCTTCCTTGGACGGGTAAACGATTTTCACCGTCGGGTAATCTGCAATGGCTACCGCATGCCGGATCGCGGCAAGTGCGGCCTTGTACCCCGATTGGTAGCAGTAGCCGTAGCCTTCCCGGCCGCCTACGAAAAACGTTGCTACCAGCGCAGCACCCACCATTCCGACAAGCAGTAATCGTTTCATCCTGATTTGCGCGGGAAACACCGGCCTTTAGGCCGGTGAGGGATAGCGCCTACTCCCGCTCCTCCTGTTTGCAAAGCTATCGTTGAGGATGTTACTATATCCTATATGAAACGTACTGCGTCAATTTACGCATGCCCAAATCCTTTCAGGTGGCCGAGAGCTAGAAAGTGCAGCGGGAGCACCGGGATAATTCCCCTTTCGGGTATTGTATTCACCCACTCTCGGTCAAAGGACATAAAAAACTCCGCAAGTCTGACGGGGCGGATTTCCGCCCGCTGGTGTTTCTAGCACCGATGGATACATAATAGCACATGCTCTCCCGCGTGTCAACCCAGGGGCTAATGCGACGTACCTATAAGAGACTTGAGTATGGTTCCTTGGACCTTCTGTCGCCGCTTTAGCTTGTCATAAATATACTCTTCGATCTCGCTGGATGCCAGGTGTATAATTGAGCATGGAAGCTGCTGCCCTGCACGGTAAATTCGTCCGCACGCCTGCGTATATACGTCGTTGGAATAAACTGGGGAATAGAATACGATGCAACTTGACCTAGTAAGAGTCAACCCGTGGCTCATCGTTCTCGGATTCGCAAGCAACATTTTAATCTTGCCCGCCTGAAAATCCTTGACGATCATGGCCCTTTCATTTACATCGATGTCCCCGTAAAACAGTCGGCTATTGGGAAAGTGTTTGTGTAAATACTTGACCACGGAAGTAAAGGGCGCGAACACAATCAGTGGTCCATCGACCTCCTCGGCTATAGCTTTCAGTTCTGCCAGCTTGTGGGTAGGCTCGATCTCAATTTCAACTTTATCCCCGCCTACTTCCTCCGCGTCCGCGTACAACACGCCACAAGCGATCTGGAGGAGTTTCTGCGCTTTCACCGCCTCGTTAACCGCCGTCGCAGTCAGTCCATTTTGTGCCTCCAGAACCGCCGTATGCTCCAGTTCTTTGTAGGCGTCCATCTGCGCTTTGGTCATCGCCACGGTACGGGTTTCGTAGGTCAACGGCGGCAGGTCGAGACAATCTTCCTTGGAGAAACGGATGCTCGGGGACAGGATTGCTTTCACGTGCTGGTCCGCCCCCTTACGCGGCACCCAATCGTACTCGGACACACGCATCTCTACTTTGTCGCGGAACGCCATTCGTCGAACACCGTTATGCGTCCCCATCACAGCCGCGATACCCCAAGCGTCGAGTGGCGAATTTGGAGTAGGTGTCCCCGTAAGTATCCAAGCGTAAGGCATCTCCGCCAAAATTCCCCGCAGCCCGCGCCATTTATCCGTGTCTGGATTACGGAACATGGAGCCCTCATCGATAATCACCAGGTCCGGCTGCAACTGCCGATCATTGAGGAACCACACCCGATTCTGCGCTCGTGTCAGCTCGTGGTTGGCGATGATGCAATGCAAACCTCTCCAGTGGGCCAAGTTTTTCTTCACGCTGGCGTGGCTGACCCCCTGCATCACGTCGTACCGCCAGTGCGGGAAATGCGTGAAAATCTCGGACGCCCACACCGACCGCACCGTGCTGGTAGGGGACAAGATCAGGACGCGCTTTATCATCTTCTCTTTCATCATCCAGTCGGCGGGCCATAATGCACCCAGTGTTTTACCCGTCCCGATGTCAGACAGATTGTAGGCTCGCCGCCTACCAGCCAGGAACACCGCAACGCGCCGCTGGTGCATCATGGGAGTGTACGGCCCAGACCATTCGTAGCGCGCCAGTAGAGGGTGAGGCGCATCAAAGCCCGGCAGCATACGCCCTAGCATGTACCACGCTTCCGCCGAGTAGGGATACACGCCGTACCGGACACCCTCCACCAATAAAACTTTCTCGCGCATGTGAGATGGCTGCGTAGGCCACCGCTGCTCGCTTACCGCGATCTTGTCCTTGGTCGTATTCACAAAATAAGGCTTACTCTCCACCATTCTCTCCTTGTATATGATTATTTATTAGCCTCTTGGCGCGACGTAGTGCGTGCAGCTGTCCACCGGGCACCAACCACGACACAATCCGCTCGGCTTCGGAGGAAATACGTCCACTTCCAGGCGCTCTTCCACTTGGCGAATACTCCCCAGCCACTCGCATTTCAAAATCTCTATATCGTCACGCACGTAATCCTTCACCGTAGGAGTGTCGTCCCCCGTCTTTAGCCATGCGTAGATCGTACGGATTTTCCCGACGGCTGGAAAATGGCAGAACACCGCGAGCGCGAACAACGAAAGCTGCCGCAAATCCTCTTTTTTCTTACCGAATTTCCAATCCACCACCACGGCTTTCGTTTGATCCTCCGACAGCGCCAGATAGTCAATCACGCCGCGCAACATAGGATCGCCAAAAAACTCCGCCGGCTCCCAATCAGCAGACAACCCCCACTTCCACTCCACTCGCTCTGAGCACCCCAAAAGTGTCGTCCTAGCCGCCGTAATATAAGGTACTCCGTGCCGCGCTGCGGGCTCGGTGATCTCGCTGCCTTCCTTGATATATTCCTCAAGCTGCTTGTGACACTTGGTCCCCCACAGATTCGCCTCCGTCGTCTTGCTCCGCACATCTTTCAGAATGTACAAATGGTGGAACTGCTTGGGGCAGGTGTCGAACGTGTTGATGGCGGAAAAGGACAAAGGATTCATCAGTTTGCGCGGGAAACCCCGGCATTCATGCCGGGGAGGGATAGCGCGGCAGGCGTAGCCTGCCCCAGTCCCGCATCTCCTCTGTCGAGTGCTATCTTGGTCCACAAATATCCATAACCGTCCGCCCGCTGAATCAGCGCGCAAAAGTGGTGATGGATACCCTGCACCAGACCGTTTCCGGTCTGGAGATTGAAGCTGCCACTGGCACGGATAGCGACGCGGCCCAGATAGGTGCCCGTTTTCTTTCCGGTCGTGACGATGGCTTTCACCAGGTCACCCGTCTGGAAACCAAAGACGCTTTTGCTTCGGGTCAAGTACCCGCGCGGAAAACCGTGTTTCGTCAGCCGCGTGCGCTGATAGCTGCCGCGTCCGGTGGCTTTAATGCCGAGAACTGGTTGCTGCCAGTTTTGGATGGCGTCAACACACCCCACGCAAGCCGCATCGAGACAATGGGCTTTGGGAATGGACATCTGGTGTCGGTTCCACTTCGTTCTGCCGCCACTGGCGACTTCCACGTCCAGACCCGTTGCTTTAAGGCGTTGGAACAGTGCCCAGCGAGTGCTGTTCACCGCCGCCGCATCTTTTAACAGCGCTTTGGCCTGGGCCAGTATCTTGCGGACTCGCTCCGGAGCCTTCGCCAGAAACTGTTCCAATGGCATATTGCCTTTGGCCTGATTGCAGTCGCGACAGGCGATGGTGAGGTTGCTCACACGGTTGCTGCCGCCTTTGGATCGGGGATGAATGTGATCGATTTCCAGAGGTGTGTTTTTCGCTCCGCAATAGGCGCAAGTCCGGTTCCACTTCTCCAGCAAATACTCGCGGACCTCATACCCGGCCAGGGTGCCTTGCTGGTATTCCGCGCCGCTGATTTCCGGGTTTTGCAGGGCTTGCGTGTCAAACCGCACCAACTCTTGCGAAAGTGCAGTAACCGGCGCCCAACGCATCAACCTATCCACCCAAGCCAGTACCGTATCGACCCGATGTTGCAGACTGGGTGGTAGCCAGCCTTTGGGTTTGGTACGGTTGTCGAACCGTGCAGGCCGATACCGTACATTCCCCCGGCGACGGCGGCGAAATGCCCGGCGCTGGGTGAGGGCATCGCGGATCGCGTGCCCCCGGTGCTTCAGTTCCAGCAGCATCAGCACCGTGAAAGTGCGGAGAATTTCGCCCGTGGTTGCGTCAACGGTTTCTTTCTCCCGCACCAGAGCCATGCCCGTGGTCTTGCTGCCAGGATCGATCTTGAGCCGTACGGGCTGCAAGGATGAATCTTCCTGCAAGCGATCTACCAGCCGAATAGTGAAAGGCACCATCCGATGTACCCGCGCCCGGCCACGCTCCAGCAGCAGGCGTGCGCGCTTTTCCGAGCACGGCATGAGCGGTTTCTTTCGCTTGTCCAACACCAATACTGCCATTTACTGCCTCCTATAAGCCCTTACGGGCCTGGTAACGCGGACTTCCGCCCGTCTCCCCTCGGGGTTGTTGGTAACCGGCTCCTGCTTTTCGGCAGCGGTGGAAACCTTCGGCGCTTTGCCTTTCACCAGCATGATTCCCGCCTTCCAGTGTCCGGGACTGAGGAAGCACCCCGGAGTGGGTCTTGACGACCTGTTGCCAACGTCTGCCGGATCACTCCGGCCCCCTGGTCAACCTAGCCCCGGTTCCCCGAAGCTCCGCCCTTTAGGGCGGGGTAGTTGACGCTATGGGGCTCCAAGTGAAAAATAAAACTAGGCTTTCGCTAAGAACAAACGTAAATCTTCCTGGTTGGCCCACGGCAACGCGCCGGGCGCGTCAAGAAAACGCTTTCGCATCACCGACGCCATCTCCAACACTTTCGCAGCCTCCTCGTTACCTTCGTTGGCTTTGTCCGTCACGGTCCATTGAGGGCAAGGATAATCTCTCCGGTACTCCGCAGGGCATGGTACGTAGGGCCGATACAACGGTACGCGTAAGGGAAAATGGGGAAGCCGGCGCAAATACTTCGTTGGAACCTCGCCACGCTTATCTACGTCCATGCCACTGTAATACGCGGGCATCACTCGCCACGGCACACTCGCCCAAAACGTCTGAAACGCCCCGAACACTTGGCGCACATACCACTCTGCGCCCCGCAAAGCAAAGAACCCGTAGTAAATCGCCTCCGACTCGTCACTAAACACCTCTTTTATATCCTCGTCGGACAGCCATACGGGTACAACGTCGGAGGCGATAATATAGGCTTTCTCGTCATCCTCGAACTCCGTAGCCACGCTCTCGTCCATGGACACCCACGCCACCCAACCGGAGCGGCGGAACCGGAAATTAAAACGACCGTTGGTAATCTCCCGTTCATACACCCACTTGGCCCGTTTCTGGACTTCCTTTTTGATTCGCAGGTCCGTCTGGCGTTCATACAAGCCGTCTTTTTTGTGCCAAAAACCGTAATCCTCCCCGAAAGGTAGCTGATAAATCAGTTCCTTGGTCAGCACCAAGGACAAACCTTCTGTCTGGGTGAATGCGAAACGGTCCGCCAGGAGGTTATACTTCGGCGTGATCTGATTCACAGGCTTCTCGCTCTTCCCGCTCTGCTCCTTCTACCTGCTCCTCATCCAATTCTTCATTCTCCGCGTCCCGCACCGCCAACTTCAACAAAAATAGATCCATCGCGGCATCCCGCATGGGTTTTCTACCTTGCTCCCAGTCCTGCCAGGCACGCTTAGAGTACCCAATAAGCTCTGCGGCCTGCGCCTGCGTGAGCCCCGCCTTTAACCGAACTGCCTTGATCTGCTCTGGAATATACACACTGACACCCTCCTGTACCTGTAACTCCGCGTATTATACCACTGCGGCGTATTTTGTTCAAGGTGCAGGAGCCACTGAGCCAGTCTCCACCCACATCGCCAGATAGTCCCCGTCCACCATGCCGACATTGATCCTTCTTGGCCGATCGGGGTTGAGCCGGTCGAACACCAGGCTGGACATTCGTGGGTATTTCAGTGGTGTCTGCCGAATAGAGGGGAGCTGTCGCCAGTCGCTGTGCCACGGATGGTTTGGCTCGTCGCTCCCCGAGGGTGTCCAGTGCCACAGGTCGTCGTAGATGTTGAGTAGTCGCACATGGCGCATGTCCTGCTCCCGCAGCCACAAAAAGAACTCGGGTGAACGGGCGCGGAACGAATAGAGAAACTGGGTACGCGGAGGCGCCGTCGGGCGTTTGTACCCTTTGGTCTGTAATGGGGAAGGTGGACCGAACACCGGCAGGCCCCGCAGCAGCGCGGACCAGTAGGACAGAATAGCCTCCCGCTCCAGCATCTCCACGTCCGGCCACAACGTCTTCGGGTCCGTCGGCAAGTCCTTATAGGCCAATACGCCATCCTCGTCCATCACCTTTTCCGCTCGCAGGGGCGGCAGGAACATGGGCGTGTCCACGCCTGGCGAGACACTTACCCCAGTCAGCAAACGCAACGGGATCATTAGGGGGGTGTGCTGGTTGATGCGCGACTTCTGAAGCAGGGCCAGAGGGATCGCTTTCTGGTGATACATCACCCGCGCCACGCCGTGGGCGGAATACGCCCCGTAATCCACCGCATGTATCTCCTGATGGGCGAAAATGGGAGGAACCTGCCGTTCGTGCAGCCGGTGTAGTGGCGTGTCGGGCCATACCCGGTCCATGGCGTTTTGCACAGTGAACAAGGGCTTATGCCGCACGTACGCGGCACCCGCAGCGTAAATGGTCGCGTTCTTCTCCCGCGACATCTTGTGTATGAGCGCAGCGTCCTCCGGGCCGACCGTGATACATACGTCCCCAGTGGAGTTTAGGCAGAAATAGTGCCCATCGAGGGATCGTAGGGAAATTGCGTCTTGCATTTTTGCCTCCTTATTTTGTCGCAAAGCTCCGCGCCAGCGCATCCAAGTCCAAATCACCGTTCTCGTCAAGTGGCTCAACCCACTCGCTTTTCCCGTTGTCCTGTGGCTTCGTCACGTCGAACGATATTTCTTCCTCCGTGTCCCATGTGCGGTCCAATCCGCCATAGGTCAAATGTTGCGTGGCGCACCCGTCATGGCCGCAGGCATGACAGAGAAAGCCCGGTCGGAACCACTTACGAGGGGTGTAGGAAACGCACCCGCAGGCCGCACAGTAGTATCTAACCGTCGAATTATCCTCCTCCATGCCGTCCGGCCCTTGGTAGTTTGGCAAAGACAGCAAATCGCTCAGGCGGGTGCGGTAATGCGCCGCCAGTTCCTCCTGCCGGTCAGGATAGTAGAAGCGGTGCGTGGAGCGGGTAATTTTGCCCCCTCTGTTCCGTCTGGTTGGCGTGAGGCCGAACCCCTTGTCGTCGTAAATGAACCGCAGGCTGATCGGCATTTCGTTCGCCATGTCCTCCTCAAGTTTCTTCATGAGCTGCACGCGCCCGATGTTCACGGTCAAGTCGTTGCCGTACCACACCAGCCGCTCCTCCATGGGCACTTCTTCGTCGGGGAAGAAACTCATCACATCGTCGTTGTCCAGATACGGGTCAAAGTAGCCATTGTCCTCGATCTCCCAGTTATATACCCACAAATACCCAAACGGTGAGGAAGGTGTCACCGCGACTTCATACCACTCCGGGGGGTTCAGTGCCCCCATTGGCAGGTTGGGATCGCTCTCGTCGTACTTCTGGCATACGATGGACTTCTCGGGCATCGGCGGCTGTAAAAGAACCCAAGAAGAGGCCGAAATTTCCTTGGCCGGGTCTTCATATATTTTACCCACGGGGACCCCGTAGTAGGGATGATTGGATTTCACTCTGCCGTAGGCGTAGTACAGCCTCGAGCCAGTGCTTTTAGGTTCGGGTTCGGGGGTTGGGTCTTGCGTGGCCGGGGCAGGTGTTGCGGGTTGGGTAGAAACGACGGCAGGTTGGGTTGGAGTTGGCTCTGGGGTTGGCTCGGGTTGAATGGGAGTGGGTTGGGTAGGAGCGAGGGCTTGTGAGGTCGGTTCGGCTGGTTGGTCCGCAATATAAGAAGGCGTAGGCCAGGCTGGTTCTGGCGCAGGGGTGAAAGCGGGTTGCGCTTGTGTAGGAGTGGCTTGGGTTTGGGTTTGGGTTTGGGCGACTGCCACCGACATTTTCTCGCGCAACTCCTTCTCCAGCACGGCCATCGTATGCTCAATGCAGCAACCGCAGTCAGAAAAGGGCTTAGGGTAAAACCTATCGGGAACCACATACTCATTACCACAACCGCAACGAATCTTTAGCAGTTTGCGAAGATTGCCTCGCTGGGCGAGCAAAGAACTCAGAAGGCCGTAGGTCGTCCCCGCCTGCTTCTTCAAAGAAGGTGGGTACTGTCGATGTGGGTACTTGTCCTCAGTTGGGTCGCCTGGTACTGGCGTCGTGCCCCACACGTCGTCGTAAATGCCACGGAGGACGAAGGGAAACGGGTACTCAGGATGGAGTTTTCTGAGTTCGTCCGAGAGACTAACTTCCTGCAAGATGGTTGTATGTTTGCTGGTACGTGCCATTGATCCGATCTCCTATACAGTGTGGGGCATACTCTACGGCAAGTTTGTACGTAAGTCAAGTAATAATTTTCACCACTAATGTAAGTTTTTTAGGTTTGCACGAACCACGGACCGTAGACAAAGAAATTTAATACATATTAGTTTGGTGCCGAGCACACAGCTTGCTACCCGCGGCGCAGCATTTTTCACGCCGCGCACGAAGTTTTTGCGTAGTTCGCACATTAGCCGCAACGGGTAGTTCCTAAGTTCTTATACAATACACGTAAATGTTGTGCGTTCTGCGCGTAGTCTTAGATGGTACGGCACATAAACGCTTTCGTACTAGCCGCACTGACACACTTTTGCAGCTAACCCATTGATTTTTAACGGAATCCATGCGCGACCAGGTGAAACGTACACGCTTAATCCACACACAACCAGTTGATTCTATTGAATATAAAGCTGGTATGCGAGGATAGACACGCAAGACCCGATCTTACGCACTTTGGATATAGCATTCGGCGCATGGGACGCACATATTTTCACTAGGCGCGAATAATTTCATGCTTTGTGGGCAAGTTTTTACCATTGTGTGGAGCGAGTTTTAACGCATTTCACGTAATTTTATGCTGGGCAGGTGTACTTTTTCGACCGCCAAGTATTGTTTTACGCAATCTACATATCGTTTGGTCGAGGTCTGCTAAACACACTGATTCTATTGATAAAACCCAGGTAAACCAGGTACGCATGTCTTGTTATACGTCCTGTAGTTCTTTGATTTTTCTAGAAAAACGGGTCAAAACCACTGGGTCGAGAAGTGCAGTTTTTATTGAACAGTTTGATTTCATTGAGAAAATAATCAGAGGTTGGTGTCCTAAGATGCTGTAAGCCACGGATTCCTACGGGAAAATTGGATGCAGGAGTGCAAAACAAGCCCCGTACTGTAGGTTTTCGCTGTAGCTCGTTGATTTTATTGGATAAATGGCAAAAATGGGGGCTCGTCGGGGAAAAATGCTTAAACCCATTGATTTTAAAGTAAAGAACACCGCGCCGTATAGGGCACTTAAACACTTTGATTTTCCTAGAGAAATTGGCTGGAAGTGGCTGGAAGTGGCCGAAAAGCGGGGGTTTTCGTTAAACCTGTTGATTTTATTAAGAAAAGCGGGAAAAACGGGGTTCTCGAAGTTTTCCATTAAACCCGTTGATTTTCTTAGGAAAACCAGTGGATTTGGGGGTGCAAGACCCCCTCTTGTTTTTCTTTGGCAAAAAGGAGAGAGAAGGAAAATATATGTGAGCGTGTAGGTAGGTTGGGGTTTGCCACGCCTTAGGGGGCTAGTCCACCTTTGAAAAAACAAGAGGGGGTAAAGTCTGTGGGTAACCAGGTGTTTATTCAATAAAATCAATAGGTTTAACCAGGAAGTTAAGAATAGCTAAAAAACTAGGTTTTCTTAATAAAATCAAACTGTTCAAGTTAGTAAGAATAATTCTTAACAAGTAAGTAAGTCCTTGGTTTTCTTAGAGGTTTAGGTTTTCCTAGCGGGCCACGACTTTCTAATATACGCGCAAGTTTTTGAATCGGCTGGTTTTTCCGACGCCCGCGCTTCCAACCGACTGGTTGGTATGATACGAAAAAGCCTTTAGAATCCTTGTGTTCGAGGCTTTATAAGGATTTGTACGGCGGGGTGGTGATCCTTTGCAAATCAATGGGTTCGGCTTAACATACCAACCAGTCGGTATGTAAAATAAAAAGTCCTTTTTAGATCAATAAGTTATGAAAAACACTAGGGAAATCAAGGGTTTATGAGCATACCAACCAGTAGGTATGTCAGGCTACTTTTGCGTCAGTGGTTCCCCCCCTTTCTTGCCTCTAGGCCCTTGGTTTTCCTACGGTTTTTATTGTACCGACTGGTTGGTATGTTTGGCTGCTTTCGCGGCCTCGGGCTTTTTAGTAGCTAAGTTGTTGATTTTCTTGAGATTTGACTTGTTTGTTGAATGTGGCTAGTGTTGGAGCACTGGTTTTAGCGAGGATTTTCAATGGAGCAGGTAGATAAGCCGGTGGTTGGGGCGACGAAAATTACGATGGGAATGATGCACGACGCGCATGTGCTGGCGGTGGAAACCGATGATTTTGTTGTGGTTTGTCCGTTGACTTCGGAGGTCATGACTGCTTTGGCTGCCGACTTGACTGAGCGTAGCACATCCGACGGATGCAAGGATCATGCCAAGCAATAAGTTCTTGACGGATAAGGAAAATCCGCTGGTTCTTTCCGAGCGGGCCCACGAAGCCGCCATACGTTCGCAACGCCTTGCGCTACAGCATCGCCTCATGCATGGCGAAGTGCTTGAATCCATTGCGCAAACCATCGAGGATGGCCTTCACTCCGAGGACATCTCCGTCCGTCTCTCCACCGTGGATCGCTGGCACAAGCTCACCGAGTCGGCTGGGAAAGGCAAGCCAGATCAGGACTTTATCGACATCACGCCCGTACGGGACGAGGCTCTGGAAGCGCGGGCCGATGCGCAGGCCCTTCGCGCTCATTATCAACGACTTACGGACGAAGAGTTTGCTGAGCAGTTCCCTTCCCGATACGAAGAGTGGCAATCTCTGCTGGCCAAGGCTGAGGGCTTGAGCAGTTGAATAAATATTTGCTCTTTCTCGCGCAAGGATATACAATCCAAACATGGACAAAAAACTTGTAAGCATCCGCGAAGCCGCCGAGTTCTTAGGCGTATCAGCTCAAACGCTGAGACGATGGGAGCGTGAAGGCAAGCTAATCCCCGATGGGCGCACTATTGGCGGTAATCGTCGGTATGATTTGGATAGATTGCGGAAGATTTTCAATGATTCTTGCTCATAAGATCGCCCTCAAGCCAAACAACAAGCAGGCTACTTATTTTGCCAAAGCCGCAGGAACGGCGCGGTTTGCCTATAACTGGGCTTTGGCAGAGTGGAAAAAGCAATACGAGGCGTGGAAGGCTGACAATAGCCTGCCAAAGCCTTCGCAGGCGGCGCTGCGGAAACAACTAAACAAAATCAAGCGCGAGCAGTTCCCGTGGATGCTGGAAGTTACCAAGAACGCGCCACAAATGGCGATTATGCAACTGGGCGATGCTTTCAAGAACTTCTGGGCGGGAAGGG
>NZ_JAVRKK010000024.1:0-25171 GCF_031962545.1 Candidatus Igneacidithiobacillus taiwanensis | reverse complement strand
GAACGGAGGATAATCTGCTCCGGGAGGTGCCACATATCAATTTGATTGGTCCGGACTTTGCCCAAAGTACCACTGCCGGTATTTTGCGTGCGCGGATCATGTTTCGCGGCAATCTCAATCCCAATATTTCCTACTTCGTGGGCGGCGAATTCGGTAATAATGGGTTTACGCGCGTGCGCGGCGGTTACCAACCCGGTCTGATCGATGGCCATGTAACCTTCAGTTATCTTCCCGGCGCCCGGGTGGAGCTTGGACTGATTCGAGCTCCCAGTGCCGAGGGAGCGATGCGCGGCTTCATGACCTATGATTTTGTCATCAACTCGACAGTCATCAACCAGTTGATGAACCAACCGATGTTGAATTCAGCCTACAACACCAAGGACACTGCGGCCGGCTATTTGTTTCCTGGTACCGAAAAATTGGGGGTGAACGGCTACCGCTACCCCGGCGTCATGGTCTTTGACTGGTTCCGCAACGGGCCCTGGGAATTCAGCTATGGTGCCATGTTGGGGATGTATGGCACCGTTGCCGCCGGCAACCAGTCGAACGAACCCATGGAAGCGGTGCGACTGCAGGAGGCTTACATTCTCGGCGGTAAAGGCCCCTTCCGCAGTGATGTCCAGGGCGGCATCTGGTACCAACATGCGGTACCGCGGCTGGCAGGCCAAAACTTCGATATGAATCGCTACGGTGTCGATCTCACCTATCGCCAGGGGTATATGCATCCCTGGGCGCGTCTGCTGCGCTTCCAATACATCCGCGGTAACGGCTGGATCGATGCGCCAGCGGCCTTCAGCAAGGCGGCGGATCTGAAGCAAGCGGCCCTCTACCAAACCCAACTGTACCCGGATATTAGCAATAAAGCCTGGGGCTATATGGTGGAGGGGGGGGTGTTTTTGACCAAGAATATCGAAGTCAATTTGCGCTACGACTACTACAACCGGTTACCCAACAATCCAGCGCAGAATCGTATCTTCAAAACCTACGCAGTCGGCCTGCAATACCATTTTACGCCACTGACCAAGTTGATGGCGGGCTACTACTTCCGCACCTTGGACGTGCCCCATCCCAACGCTACCAGTCAGAGTGTGGCCAATGCTGTCGACAATGTCTTCGCCTTACAAGCCATGATCGCTTTTTGAGAGGTATTCCATGTTGAAACTCCGCCATTTTCTGCTTGCTTGTAGTGTCCCGGCGCTGTTGGCGTGCAGCACGCTGCCAGCTTGGGCGAATGTCTCGATGTTACAGGACTTCGACTTCAATAAGCCCACCTTCATTCACGATCATCCTTTCGCCAAGGCCAAGGTGGTGCTGCAAGTGAGTCAGGCCGATCCCGCCCGTTGGGATCTTACCCTGAACAATGCCCAGAATCTTTTGAACTACTTTGGGCAAGAGCAAGTACAGATCGTGGTGGTTGCCTTTGGGCCAGGCATCAAGATGTATTTGCCGAAAAACAAGGCCATTGCCGACCGCATTGCGGCCATCAATGCCGAGGGCGTGGAGTTTGACGTTTGCCACAACAGTATGGAGCAGTTCAAGAAGAAGACTGGCCACCTGCCACCCCTGGATCCCTCGGTAGTCATCGTGCCTGCCGGGATCGTGCGCATCATGCAGTTGGAATCCCATGGCTTTGATTACATAAAACCCTAAACCATCTTTCTCAGCCCGCTTGAGGTGGTCGATTCTGGGCCACCTTTTTTGTTAGCGCGGCAACTCGCGGCCCATGCCATATTTGAGGCGACGAGCTGGAAGATACCAGAGCAGCCCGTCAAAAAGCATCAAAGTCCCGGCACCGACAAGGAGGTATTCGGTGAAACTGTAGGGGCTTTCTCCCAACAACTTGTGGATGGCAATGGCAAGGCCAATGAAGGCAACGCCGGTGCGAATCAGCGATAGGCCGGTGCGGGCACGGGCGTACGAAGTCCGCTGGCTGGCAGCAATGGTGCGCTGGGCAGCAAGGATGTTGCGCTCGCGCGCGAGGTGGGTGCGTTCCTTGCTGGCCGGTACCGGTCGGAGCACCGAACAGTGATTGGGAATGGCCGCCGCGAGCCGGGCGAGATGGCTGTCGTCTTGGGGGTGAACGGGCGCTTCTGGCAAATGATAGCGCTGGGTAAAGCGAATGTTCTCGATGGTGATATCGAAAAGCTCTCTACTACAGGGAAGATCCATACGCGCCTTGCGGACCCGTAAATAATCCACCAGACCGATGAGCGCCAAGAGAATACCGGCGAGCAGAATCGGCAGGTGGTATGGCGCCAGAACATTACTCGTTAGGTGGGTGAGGACATTGGCGAGGGCAATCATGGCCAGTCCCCAGCGCAACAGCTTCATGGAGGTTCGCGCTCGGGCATGAGCAGTGCGATGCGCGGCGAGTTTGGTGCGCCAGTGAGCCATGGTATTACGCCAGTAGGCGAGGCCGGTGCGCTCGATGCCGATGAGCAGGGGCGCCTCGGCATGGAGATAATCCTGAATGTACCAAGAGACGTCCTCGCGCAGGGCGACGCGAAATTCGTAGGCGGACGCTGGCAGATGCTGGCGAACCGCATCGCGCATGGCGGCATCGTTGGGGTCGACGGCAGCAATGATCACGATATTTTCCAGTTTGCGTACGGGAAACCAGGCCTGGGCCTGCAATTGCTTGGGATCGAGACCGGCAAAGAGCTCCGTGGGCACCGGTAAGCGTTCATCGTATTGCAGGAAGGCGCAGCCATAGTATTGCGCCAGGGTCTCGAGGAGGGCACAGCGCGCCACACCCAGTTCGTGCAGGAGGATGTGCTCGCATGAGATACCGCGGCGGGCCGCGCTGCGCTCCGCCTCGAGCAGCACGGCAGCATCGAGAACACCGGCGTCGATCAGGCCGCGATACGGAGCAGAGGATTCACTGGTCATAGCGATACTGGAAGCGCTTCCAGGCGCTTTTGGGCAGGCTGTAGTCGGCATCGGCAATCTCGAAATTACCATCGACGAAGGGCGAGCGCCGTTTGCTGGCTTCGGCGGGGAGATACCAGCGTAGACCATCGGCAATCAGATACAGACCGATAACGACGAGACTCAGGTCGAATACCGTCCACAGGATATGAACATGGCCGGTAAAGCGAAAGTAAACGAAAAGGACTGCACCCACGGTCATGACGCTGAAGCCGGTACGCATGAAGGCCATGCCCGTGCGCGAACGCGCCATGATCGTGCGTAAACGCGACATGGCATTGCGCTTGTCGGCAAGGGTGGTGCGCTCGAGGGCAAGGCCGGTAGTGGCAAAGACCCCGGGCGCGGCGCTCACGCCGTTGGCCTCGGTTACGGGGTCGATCCCACAGGCATAGAGGCAGCGAGAAGGCAAAATCGTATCCCAGGGACCGATCCGACCCCAATTCTGGCGGACTGCCTCGAGGGCGCGGTTGGCGGCATGACGACCGGGCCGATACCAGAGGAACCCTTCGATCAACATCAAGGTGCCGATCAGGATGAGGCTGGCGTCGAAGATAGTCCAGGGCCCAAGGGCAAATTTGCGGGCGAAGCCAATACCGATGCCCGCGAAGGCCACACCGGTGCGGGCAAAGGCAAGACCGGTGCGGGCCTTGGCCATTTGCACCCGCAGGTAGGCAAGGATGGTGCGCTCTTCCGCCAGATCCGTGCGGTCGTTGGCAAGAAAGCGGCGCCGTTCCACTGGTGATAGAGCATCCCAGTGCGCGCGCAGCGCCGTGGCCGTCGGAACGGTGGGACTGCGCTCAAAATGCAGCTCACCCCCCTCGACACGAACCTCGATGGCGCTGTACTCCTCCGGGATGGGATAGGGAGGATAGGCCTTGATTCGCGCAGATTCCTGGCGCGCCGGCAGATACCAGAGGATACCGTCGATAATAGCGGCGACACCGACGATGAGCAGCGGGATCTCAAAAAAGAGGAGATCGCCACCCCCAAAGAAACGCAAAAAAGCAACGGCGATACTGATAAAGGTGAGCCCCGTGCGCGCCAAGGCCAATCCCGTGCGGCTGCGGGCAAACTGGGTGCGCTGCGCGGCATAGCGAGTGCGCAGGCCGGCCAGATAGGTCCGCACCTTGGCCAAGGGGGTGCGTCCGCCACAAACGGGAAAGTGCTCGTTGAGATCGGCACTGTTTTCGATCAGGCGCGTCAGATCCGCGGGGGTTGCCAAACGCAATCGCAGCTCTGCAACCCCAAGGGTGGCACGAATATGCGCCAGTAACGACGCGTCGTTGGGGTCGCAAAGCACCACTTCCGCCGCGTCTTGCTCCCAGACCAGGGGAAGCCAACCCTCCTTACGCAAGGTGTCGACGTCGAGACGACGGAGGATGGCAGCGGATGCCGTCGTCTTCTCGCTGTATTCCAACGTATTGCCTGGGTGATTTGCAGCGATTTGGAGGAGTTGCTCCTCCTTGTCTAGCATTTGTGCGTGAATTTTCGTACTCCAGATACCGAAAACGTCGTCACTGGGCGGCAACGCGGTCGCGCACATCGCAGCCAGCGAAACGCGCATTGTGCCAAGATTGACCCGCGGGTGCCAGTAACCGGCATCTACCCGGCGGCTTGCCAGGCTGGGGTCATGCCTCGGCGTGTAGGCCCGGAAAGAGCACCGAAAGGCCGGTGGCCAGGAAGGTGACGGCAATGGCGGCAAGGATCAGACCAAAGATACGCGTCGAGATGTTGATTCCGGTTACGCCCAGGCGACGACTCAGGGGTTCTGCTAAGCGCAGCGCACCGTAAGCAACGAGACTGATAATGACGATGTCGATTACCAAAAGCCCACTCGCCAACCAAGAATTGCTGCGATGATGGGCAATGATCACCGTGACCATGGTGCCAGGACCAGCAAGCAGGGGAATGGCAAGAGGCACCACCGCCACGGCTTCTTTCTGCATGCCCTCCGCAGCCTCCTCTGGGGTATGCTTATAGCGACCACCCGATTTGGCCTGCAGCATGTTGAAGGCCAGGAGCAGCAAGACCATCCCTCCGGCCACCTGGAAAGCCGCAATGCTGATGCCGAAAAAATGCAAGATATACTCCCCCAAAAAGGCCGTAATCAGTAACACCACCGCTACCGCACGCGCTGCGATCTTGGCTGTCTGCAGGCGTTGCTGCGGGGTCTCGTCGTTAGTGAGGGCGATGAATATGGGTACGGCCCCAATGGGATTGAGGATGGCGAGGAGCGCAATCAAGGTGCGCAACGCCTCGTGGATGTCGGTAGTCAGCAAAATGGCGGCCCTCGAACCGTGGCGCCCAACATGGCGCTCTTGCATTGGCAAGCAGAAGTTACCATTTATAATACTACGTAGTTCAGCAGCAGGAGTACGAACCATGCCCACATATGAATATGTATGCCAAGAATGCGGACATCAGCTCACTGTCGAGCAGAAAATGTCGGATGCGCGGCTGCGCGACTGCCCTGCCTGCGGCAAGCCGGGCCTGGAGCGCCAGCTGAGCGCCGGCGGCTTCGCCCTGAAGGGCAGCGGCTGGTACGTCACCGATTTCAAAGGCGGCAGCAAGGCCAGTAAGGCTGAAGAACCCGCCACAGCGCCCTGTGCCGGCGGCGCCTGTGCCTGTCATTGACGAAGCAGGCCCAGCGCGACACCATTAGCAGGCCCTTCGGGGCCTTTTTTCTTAGCTAGGATATCGATATGCGCAGTCATTATTGTCACCAGATCGGCGAACAACAAATCGGGGAACAGGTCACCCTTTGCGGCTGGGTGCGGCGACGGCGTGATCATGGTGGGGTGATTTTTCTGGATCTGCGCGATCGGGAAGGCTTGGTGCAGATCGTCGTCGATCCTGACCGGCCGACGGCCTTTGCTACCGCCGAAGATTGCCGTTCTGAATTCGTGTTGCGGGTGACGGGCGTAGTGCGACGGCGCCCACCTGCCACGGAAAACCCGCAGCTGGCAAGCGGGACGGTGGAGATCCTGGCCGAGGAGATCGAGATTCTCAGCCACGCCGATACCCTGCCCTTTCCCCTCGACGAGGAGGGCCTTGCCGAAAACCTGCGCCTGCAATACCGCTATCTCGACCTGCGTCGACCGCAGATGCTGCACAACCTGCGCCTGCGCCACCAAATCACTCGCTACGTGCGCAATTATCTCGATGCCGCTGGCTGCATCGATGTCGAGACGCCGGTCCTTACCCGCTCGACGCCCGAGGGGGCGCGGGATTACCTCGTTCCTTCCCGCACCCAACCGGGCCAGTTTTTTGCCCTGCCGCAAAGCCCCCAACTCTTCAAGCAGCTGCTGATGGTCGCCGGCTTTGATCGTTACTACCAGATTACCAAATGCTTCCGCGACGAGGACTTGCGCGCCGATCGGCAACCGGAATTCACGCAGATCGACATCGAGCTTTCCTTTGTGGAAGAAGCCGATGTGATGGCGCTGGCAGAGCCGATGATCCGCGGCCTGTTTCGGGAGGTTTTGGGGGTTGCTTTGCCCGACCCCTTCCCGCGCATGACCTATGCCGAGGCCATGCAGCGCTTTGGCGTCGATCGCCCCGACTTACGTAACCCCCTGGAGCTAACGGAACTCACGGAGCTGATGCGCGACGTCGATTTCACCGTCTTTCGCGCTGCCGCCGAAGCCCCACGCGGCCGGGTGGCCTGTTTGCGGGTGCCGGGTGGTGCCAGCCTCAGTCGAGCGCAGATCGATACCTACACCGAATTTGTGGCGATCTACGGTGCCAAGGGCTTGGCCTGGATCAAAGTCAACGACCGCGCGGCCGGCGCGGCCGGCCTGCAGTCCCCCATCGTCAAGTTTTTGCCCGAGGGCGTACTGCAGGAGATTTTGCAGCGCAGCGGCGCGGAGAATGGTGACATCCTGTTCTTTGGGGCAGATCGTCGCAAGGTGGTCAACGAGGCCTTGGGGAATCTGCGCAATCGCGTCGGTGCCGATCTTGGGCTTTTGCGCGGCGACTGGGCACCGGTTTGGGTCACCGACTTCCCGATGTTCGAGTTCGACGAGAAGGAAGAGCGTTGGACCTCGACCCACCACCCCTTCACCGCGCCGCAGTCGGCCGATCTCGAGGCCCTGCGCCGGGACCCGGAACACGCCTTGGCACGCGCCTATGATCTGGTGCTGAATGGCAACGAAATTGGCGGCGGTAGTATCCGTATTCACCGCCACGATGTGCAACAGGAGGTCTTTGCCGCCCTCGGCATTGGCGCTGAGGAGGCTCGCGACAAATTTGCCTTCCTCCTCGATGCCCTGCGTTTTGGCGCTCCCCCCCATGGGGGTATGGCCTTTGGCCTCGATCGTTTGGTGATGCTGATGAGCGGTAGCGAGACCATTCGTGACGTCATTGCCTTCCCCAAGACGCAAAAGGCCGGCTGCCTACTCACCGCTGCACCGAGCCCGGTTGCCGATCGACAATTACAGGAACTGGGTATCCGATTGCGGCCTGGGATTGGAGATGGCGTACAAAATTCCTAAGTCGGTTCTGGTCCTCGTCCATACCACCCGGCAGGTGTTGTTGCTCGAGCGGGTGCGCCCTGCAGGGTTCTGGCAGTCGGTTACCGGCAGCCTCGAGCCGGGAGAGGACTGGCGCCAGGCGGCCGAGCGCGAACTGGCAGAGGAAACCGGCTTTGCGGCCACCAACCTGATCGACACCGGGGTGCGCAATTGCTTTCCCATCGTGCCCCCTTGGTCGGAACGCTACGCCCCAGGGGTGACCGAGAATGAAGAACGCATCTTTACCCTACTCTTGGCGACTCCAGAAGCCCCTCGCTTACGTCCCAGCGAACACTGCCGCTTCGCTTGGCTGCCGCCACGCGCAGCGGCGGAACGCTGTGGCTCTTACACCAACCGCAACGCCATCCTGCGCCTTTTCGGACCGCTTGACGAAGCGGCACAAGCCTCTTAGCGTGCGAGGTATGGCAGGGCAAATGCAACGAGGCGGGCAATGAGCGTGGAAACCTTGCAATTTCAGGGGCGTAAGGCAGCGGCCGAACTCGATACGCGGATTCGCGTCGCCAAAGCTGCTCTGGGTAAACGGGCGGTGATCCTCGGGCATCACTATCAGCGCGAGGAGGTCTATCGGCACGCCGATTTTCACGGCGATTCGCTGCAGTTGTCGCGGGCGGCAGCGGAATTGGATGCCGAGTTCATCGTCTTTTGCGGGGTGCATTTCATGGCCGAGGTGGCAGACATCCTGAGCCGCCCGGAGCAAAAGAGCATTTTGCCCGATCTGCAAGCCGGCTGCTCGATGGCCGACATGGCCAGCATCGCCCAAGTGGAGCGGGCCTGGCAGGACTTGGCCGAGGTACTCGATCCCGACAGTGAGCTCACCCCGGTTACTTACGTCAACTCGAGCGCCGAGCTCAAGGCTTTTTGTGGGCGCCATGGTGGCACCGTCTGTACCTCTTCCAATGCCCGCCGTATCCTCGACTGGGGCTTTCGCCAACGACCGAAAGCCTTTTTCTTTCCAGATCAGCATCTGGGGCGTTGGAGTGGGCACCAGCTCGGCATTCCCTTGGCGCAGATGCCGGTCTGGGACCCAGAGCTGCCCTTGGGCGGCCTGACGCCGGAGGAAGTCCGCAATGCTCGCATCCTGTTATGGAAGGGGCACTGTTCCGTGCATCAGATGTTCCAGCCGCTGCATATCGAGCGCTGGCGCGAGCAGCATCCCCAGGGTAAGGTCATTGCCCATCCCGAGGCCGCCTTCGAGGTTTGCAGCATGGCCGACGCGGTTGGCTCCACCGACTTCATCCTCAAAACCGTGAAGGCGGCGGAGCCCGGCAGCGAATGGCTGGTGGGTACAGAAATCAATCTGGTCAGCCGCTTGGCGGAGGAAGTGCGGGCCGAAGGCAAGACCGTGGAATTTATGTCGCCTATGGTCTGCATGTGTTCGACCATGTTTCGCATCGACCCGGAGCAACTAGCCATTACCCTCGAAGAATTGGTGGCGGGGCGGCCACGCAATGTCATTCGCGTCGAAGAGCCAACGGCGACGCAGGCGCGGGTTGCTCTACAGCGGATGTTGGATCAATCCTGAGCACGACGCTGCCCAATAGCACCGCCGACGGGTATGGCGACTGGACCTTCTGGCAGCGCACCCTGCACCGCGGCATCGTTTGCTACGCCAAGCAATATCAGGGGGGGCGTTGGGACACGAGCACCCTGCCGGCGACCGGGGCGGCGATCCTCGCCTGCAATCATCTTTCGGTCCTCGATCCCCTGCTGCTCATCGCCAGTAACCGGCGCATCATTTCCTTTTTGGTCGCCCAGGAATACTACGATCAGGCTTGGTTACGCCCCCTGCTCGACCTTACCGCCTGTATTCCTGTGCGCCGCGACCGGCGCGATTTGCGCGCCCTTTTACAGGCCCGCCGTCTGTTGCGCGCCGGCCACGTGCTGGGGATTTTTCCCGCCGGGGGTATCGACCGCGAGGGCATGCAGAAGGGTCTCGCTTGGCTGGTGCAGGAGACCAGCGCACCGGTAGTTCCCGCGCGCATCCTGGGGGCACGCCAGTATTCATCGGACCTACGCACTTGGCTGTGGCGCCAGCATCCTGTGCTGCGCTATGGGATTCCCTTACACTTTCATCCGAATGCCGATGCCGCCGAGATCCTTGGCGCGACGCGCAGTGCCATCGCTACCTTGGCATGACGTTTGCGAGCCCTTTGCGCTATCATCCCTAACTTGTCTATGCATTAGCAAAAAACCAGGAGGCTCGGGATGGCCGGTCACAGTAAATGGGCCAACATCAAATTTCGCAAGGCCGCGCAAGATGCCAAGCGCGGCAAGATCTTTACTCGCCTGATTCGGGAAATCACCGTTGCTGCCCGCGCCGGAGGCGGCGATCCCGCCTCCAACCCACGACTACGCACCGCGCTTGACAAGGCCTATGCCAACAACATGGCCAAGGATACCGTCGAGCGCGCCATCAAACGGGGCACCGGCGAGCTCGAGGGAGTGGAATACGAGGAGGTGACCTATGAGGGCTACGGGCCCAACGGGGTAGCAATCCTGGTTGAGACAATGACCGACAACAAGGTGCGCACGGTTGCAGAAATTCGCCATATTTTCTCCAAGCGCGGCGGTAATCTCGGTACTTCGGGTTCGGTGGCCTATCTTTTCCAACGCCGCGGGATCATCGTGTTTCCGGCGGGCAGCGACGAGGAACGAATCTTTGAGGTCGCCTTGGAGGCCGGCGCCGAGGATGTGGTGGACGAGGGCGAGCGCTTGGTGGTGTATACCGCGCCGTCGGATCTCGAAAGCGTGGTCGCGGCGCTGAAGGCTGCTGGGCTAGCGCCCGAAGATTCGGAACTGAGCATGATCCCGGAAACCACCGTCGAACTCGCTGGCGAAGATGCGGAAAAACTCCTGCGCCTACTCGACGCTCTGGAGGAAAATGACGACGTGCAGAACGTCTTCGCCAACTACAGCATTAGCGACGAGGAAATGGCGCGCATCGAGGCCAACTCCTAACCCATGCGCATCATCGGCATCGACCCTGGCTCCCTGCGCACCGGCTTCGGCATCATCGAGACGTTGCCCGGCGGGCGCTTGCGCCACGTAGAACATGGCTGCCTGCAACTGGGTCGACAGCCCTTTCTGGAACGTTTGGCACAGATCCACCAGCGCCTGCGCGCAATCGTGCAGGAGTTTCGACCCGAAACGGCCGCCATCGAAGCAGTCTTCCTGGCTCGCAATGCCGACTCTGCCCTAAAACTCGGGCAGGCCCGCGGCGCGGCCCTGGTCGCTCTCCTCGACGCCGCGCTGCCAGTGGCCGAGTACAGCGCTTTGCAGATCAAGAAGGCTACCGTCGGCGCTGGTCACGCCGACAAAACCCAGGTGGAGCACATGGTACGAAGGCTGTTGGGGATTGGCGAGGGTATCCAGGCCGACGCTGCCGATGCCCTCGCCTGCGCCATCTGCCATGCCCATTGCCAGGGTACCCAGAACTTCTGGGCAGCGCGGGAGATCGGGGGACAATGATCACCAGCCTGCAAGGCAAGGTGCTACAGCGGCGTCCGCCTTGGTTGTGGTTGGACGTGGGCGGGGTGGGCTACGAGATCGAGATGCCCCTCTCCAGCTTCTATCAGCTGCCTGCCGAGGGTTCGCCCGTGCAGGTCTTCACCCACTTCATGGTGCGCGAGGATGCGCAGTTGCTGTACGGTTTTCTGCGTCTCGAGGAGCGCGAACTTTTCCGCTTGCTCATCAAGGTCAATGGTATTGGCGGTAAGGTCGCCCTCGCCTGTTTGGCCGGGCTCGACGTCGAGCAGCTACGCCAGGCCTTGCTGCTGGGCGACAAAAAGCGGTTGACCGCCATACCCGGAATCGGTGCCAAAACGGCTGAGCGGATGATCGTCGAGCTGCAGGACAAGATCGGCAGCCCCGGCCCGCAATCGAGCTCCGGCCAGACCCTCGATGATCCTCGCCAGGAAGCCATTGCGGCGCTGCAGAGCCTAGGCTACAAGGCAGCAGAGGCACAGCGGGCGGTAGAAGGTCTGGCCACCGATTTGCGAACTGAGGAGCTGTTACGTTTGGCCTTACAAAGCTTGGCTCGCTGCTAGATGGAACTTTGCCGAATCAGGACACTCCCAGCGCCATGAGCCGCGATATCCTCACACCTCTCGAGCAAGGTGCCGATCAGGTCGACCACGCCCTGCGCCCCCGCCTGCTGCAGGAATATCTGGGGCAGGAGCGCCTGCGCGCCTCGTTGTCTTTGTTCATCGATGCGGCACGGCAGCGCGGCGAGGCCCTCGACCACGTCTTGCTTTTCGGACCGCCGGGCTTGGGCAAGACTACCCTCGCCCACATCATCGCCCAGGAAATGGGAGCGGGCCTCAAGGTGACCTCGGGGCCCATCCTCGACAAGGCCGGCGACCTCGCCGCCATTCTCACCAACCTGCAGCCCCACGACGTGCTCTTCGTCGATGAAATCCACCGCCTAAGCCCGGTGGTGGAGGAAGTTCTCTATCCCGCTCTCGAGGACTTCGAGCTCGACATCCTCATTGGCGAGGGGCCGGCGGCACGCTCCATCAAGATTGGCTTGCCGCCCTTTACCCTCATCGGTGCCACCACCCGCGCCGGGCTTCTCTCCTCCCCCTTGCGCGACCGCTTCGGCATCAGCTTTCATCTCGAGTTTTACAGTGTTGACGAACTGAGTCGTATCGTTGAGCGCTCGGCGCGAATTCTGCGGGTGCCCGCGCAACCCGAAGGGCTGCGCGAAATCGCCGCCCGCGCCCGCGGCACACCCCGCATCGCCAACCGGCTGCTGCGCCGGGTTCGGGACTATGCGCAGGTGCGCGGCGACGGCAGTATCGATCTCGCAACGGCGCAGGCGGCGCTGGAGATGATGGAGGTGGACGCTCGCGGCTTCGATCCGCAGGATCGTCGTCTGCTCGGTATCATCATCGAGCGTTTTGGCGGTGGGCCGGTGGGGGTGGAGAGCCTTGCCGCCGCCTTGGGCGAAGATCGTGGCACCATCGAAGACGTACTCGAGCCCTTTCTGATCCAATCGGGCTATCTCATTCGTACCCCCCGCGGGCGCTGCGCCACGGCACAAAGCTATCTTGCCTTGGGACTGCCGCATCCCGATCAAGCGCGCAGCGGGAGTCTTTTTGATGGCGCCTGAAAGCGACAGTCGCGGCCGCTTCTATGTGCGTGTATATTATGAAGATACGGATCATGGCGGGGTGGTTTACCATGCCAATTATCTGCGCTTCATGGAGCGCGCTCGCACCGAAATGCTGCGCGAAAGAGGACTGGAACTGGATCGGCTGGAAAAAGAAGATGGGGTGGTGTTTGCCGTACGTCGGGCGCAGCTCGACTTTCGCGCACCCGCTCGCTTCAACCAGCACCTTCGTATAGACACCCGCGTCAACGAGATACGACCCTTGCGCATGCGCTTTGTTCAACAGATTTTTGCGGAAGAAGTTCTGCTCTGCATTGGCGAGATTGAAGTCGCTTGTCTTGCTGCGCAGAATTTCCGCCCAACACCCATTCCTGTATCCATTGTTACTGCCTTTTCTTCTACCCTTACCCACGAGAACGCATGAACGCCAGCGCCTTACCTTCCCCGCAGCACCTCTCCCTCAGTCATTTGATTCTTCATGCCAGCCCCGTAGTGCAGGGAATCCTGCTCCTGCTCTTGATTGCCTCGGTGGTGTCTTGGTTTGTAATCTTTCAAAAAGGGATCGTTTTTGCGCGGGCGCAGGGGGCGCTGAAACGTTTCGAGAAGCGCTTTTGGAGCGGCGGCGAAATGGCGCAGATCTACCAGCAGGTTAGCAACAACCCGCAATTGGAAACCGGCGCCGGTAGTATCTTCTGTGCCGGCTACGAGGAATTTCAGCGACAACGCAAAGGTCGCCCCAGTGATGCCCTCGACGCCGCTCGGCGGGCGATGCGCGGAGCCCAAATTCGCGAGGTTGGGCAGCTCGAGAGTAACCTGCCGCTGCTCGCCTCGATTTCCTCCGTTGCTCCCTTCGTGGGTTTGCTCGGCACCGTTTGGGGCATCATGACCACCTTCATGAACATCGGCATGGCGCAGCAGGCAACCTTGGCCGCCGTGGCGCCTCCCGTTGCCGAGGCGCTGATCGCCACCCTCGCCGGGCTTTTTGCGGCCATTCCCGCCACCTTTTTCTACAACCGCTTCGTCCATCGGCTCTATGAACTCGACGCCCATTATGAGGTCTTCATGGACGAGTTCACCAACATCCTGCATCGGCAGCTGCCTGAGGGCAAAGCATGAAACGACGTCGTCTGCTGGCAGAGATGAACGTCGTCCCCTACATCGACGTCTCCCTCGTTCTGCTCGTCATTTTCATGCTTTCCGCACCCTTGCTCACCCAAGGGGTAAATGTGAATTTGCCCAAAGGCGTAACCAAGCCCGTGCCAGACAAGACGCCACCCATCGTCATTTCCGTTGCCAAGAATGGGCAGCTTGATCTGCAATACAAGGATGAACATCTGCAACCGCAACTGGCGGATCTCGCCGCGACGGTGACCAAGATCGGCCATGGCGACGCTGCCCAAATGCAAGTGCTCGTGGGCGGCGACGCCCAGGCGGACTACGGCAAGGTAATGGCGGTGATGGCTGCCCTGCAGCAGGCAGGCATCTCGCATGTGGGACTACTGACCCGACCGGAGCGGCATTGAGAGAAAATCCGCGCTTCGTCCCCATCCTTCTTGCCGTCATCCTGAACGTGGCGGTGTTGGTAGCCCTGTTCTGGACCTTTCACGTCAACATTCCCAGTGCTACCCAGGGCACTATGCAGGCGACTTTGCAGGCGGCACCGCCAGCCGCGGCTCCCCCCGTTGCCGCACCCGCCGTGCAGCCAACACCTACTCCAAAACCGGTAGCGAAACCAGTCATCGAGCCAACACCCAAACCTACGCCAAAGCCGGCCCCAGAGCCAAAGCCGGTGCCCCGGCCTGCTGTGCGGCCGGTTTCCAAACCCGTACCCATAGAGAAGCCACAACACCACGCCCAGGAAGCGGCAGCAAAGCTCGCCGCCGAACGTGCCGCGGCGGAAAAACATGCCGAGGAGCTGGCGGCAAGGCGCGCGGCCGCAAGGCAGGCGGCAGCCGAAAAAGCCGCGGCGGAAAAGGCCGCCGAGAGGCGCGCGGCAGAAAAGGCAGCAGCCAAGCAAGCGGCACAGGCAGCAGCCGAGAAGAAGGCGGCAGAGCAGGCAGCGGCCAAAAAAGCGGCGCAAGAAGCGGCGGAAAAGGCGGCAGCCGCCCGGGCGGCAGAACTGAAAAAAGAGCTTGCGGAGCAAGCCGCCAAGGCAGCACAAGCGGCTCGGGCGAAAGCCCTACAGCAGCAATTGGCAGCGCAGCAGGCCAAAGCACAGGCGGAAGCTAACCTGGCCGCAGCGCGGGCCCAGACGGCCGCCGAGAACCACCGCCTGGAGGCGCTCTTCGAGCAGGAGATACAGCGTCGGGTCAAACGTTCTTGGGATACTACTTTCGCCGCCGCACTCACTTGCGTGGTGAGCTTCCGCCTCAGTCCAACGGGTACCATCCTTGGTGAACCACAGGTGACGCGTAGTAGCGGCAGCCCGGCTTTCGACCGCGCAGTGATCCAAGCCGTGGAGGCGGCGGCACCTTTCGTGCCACCTTTGGGGCTACCCTACAGTTCGTACAACAACGTCACGATTCAATTCAATGCCGAGGAACTCAGCAATGGCTAAGCGTATTGTCCTTTTTCTGTGCTGGCTGCTCTGTCTGGGCTTTGTGTTGCCCAGCGAGGCAACCCTGACGGTGCAGGTCACCAAAAGTGTGTCGAGCGCCCTACCCATCGCCATCCCTTCCTTTGGGGCCGGTATTCCTGGGCAACCCAGCGTGGCAGAGGTGGTACGTAGTGATCTCAGTCATAGTGGGCTATTCAATGTCCTGTCTCCAGCCAGTTATCCCGGCGATCCGCAAACTCCCAGCGCGGTGCAGGCCAACGCCTGGACGGGGATCGGCGCAACCGGCCTGGCGATTGGATCGGTGCAGCGCGCAGGACAAGGCTATGTCGTTACCGTCTACGTATATAACGTCGCCACCGGCAAGGAGCTGGCGGCAAAACGTTTCAGCTGCTCGCCCGCGGAGCTGCATATGACGGCGCATCATGTGGCTGACGTCATCTACCAAGCCTTTACCGGCAAGCCGGGGCCCTTTGCCAGCCGAATCGCTTACGTGCGTCAGGTGGGGCCCGAGTATGCGCTCATCGTTGCCGAGTCCGACGGTTGGAATCCGCATGTAGTCGTACAGGGTCGCATGCCGCTGCTGTCGCCGGTCTGGTCTCCCGACAATCGCCGCCTAGCCTATGTGACCTATGTGAATTCCCGTGCCACCATTTTCGTGCAGGATCTCGCCACGGGTCAGCGCCAAGCCATCGCCCCGGGGGGGCAAATCGTCAGTGCGCCGAGCTTTTCTCCCAATGGTCAGGAACTCGCCTATGCCCGCTCCGAGGGGGGCGAAACCAATATCTTCACCGTCGATTTGGCTACCGGACAGCGCCGGCAGCTCACCCGCGGCGGCAGTATCAATACCTCGCCTTCGTGGTCGCCCAGCGGCGAGATCGCCTTTGTGTCGGATCGCGATGGGGGTCCGCAGATCTTTGTGATGAATTCGCAGGGGGGAGGGCAGCATCGCATCAGCTTTAGCGGCAATTACAATGCCAGCCCCGCCTTTTCGCCCGATGGACGGAAAATCGCCTTCATCCATCGTAGCAATGGGGTCTACGCCTTGGCCGTGATGGATGCCAACGGCGGCGATCTCGACATACTCGATGCCCAGGGCAACTGCGATCACCCGAGTTTTGCCAAAAATGGCCAAATGGTGATTTACGGTACCCATCGCGGCGGGCGTAAGGTGCTCGCCGAGGCGAGTATCGATGGTCGGACCCTGGCCATTTTGCATGGCATGGGCGACGACAGCCAACCGGCCTGGTCCAACTGAGGCGTTTCTCCGTCCGCCTGAGCCGAGTATGAGCCTGCACCTGTGGCTGCTTTATGTGGCAACGGTGCTGGTGATTTCCGGGATTCCCGGGCCGAATATGCTGCTGGTGATGAGCCACGGCGCCCTTCATGGTCTGGGGCGCTCGGTAGCGACCATGTTCGGCTGTTTCTCGGCACTTTTGCTGATGATGGTCGTCTCGGTCGGCGGCCTAGGGCTATTTTTGCAAAGTTGGCCACATCTTTTTGCTCTGCTGCGCATCGTCGGGGCCTTATATCTGGTCTACTTGGGCGTATCTGCTTGGCGACAAAGTCGCAACCCTGGCCTTGATCCCATCGCCGCGACGCAAGAGCGTCTTGCGCCCAACCCGGTCGAGCTCTACAAAACGGGCTTTCTGGTGGCGATGAGCAATCCCAAGGCCTTGCTCTTTACCTTGGCGTTAGTGCCGCAATTCATGCGCTACAACGGTAACTTTGCGCTGCAGTTTACCGAACTGGTTTTGAGCTTTGCCGTTATCGAGTTCAGTTGGTATGTGCTTTACTCCGCGTCGGGGGCGCGCTTGGCGCGCCTGCTGCGCGGGGCACGGGCGCAACAACGCCTGCAGCAGTGGAGCGCTGGGATTTTTATCCTGTTGGGACTGGGCTTGCTGCTCTTGGCCATGGGGCAGCTGCCGCACTAGCGATAGGGTGCCGGGTCGCTTTGCCCGAGTTCGGCAAAGGCGGTCAGACGCAGGCGACAGGCATCGCAGCGACCGCAAGAGCGCCCCTCGGCGTCGAGCTGATAACAGGAGCGGGTGAGGCCGTAGTCTACTCCGAGCGCAAGACCGGTTTGGATGATCTCGGCCTTCCGCATATGCTGCAGCGGGGCATGGATGCGCGGCGCCTCCCCCTCTACGCCCAGCTTGGTGGCAACCGCCGCTAAGTGCCCAAACGCCTCGATGAAGGCCGGCCGGCAATCGGGATAGCCGCTATAGTCTTGGCTGTTGACGCCAACGAAGATATCCCGCACCTGTAGCACCTCTGCAAGCGCCAAGGCATAGGCAAGAAAAACCGTGTTGCGGGCGGGCACATAAGTAATTGGGATACCGGCACCCACGCCATCTTCGGGCACCGCCAAGGCCGCATCGGTGAGGGCGGATCCACCCAAGCCACCCAGATCGATCTTGAGAATGCGGTGGCTGGCCACCCCCATCGTTTGGCCAATCAGCCGTGCATGGTCGAGCTCATTTTGATGCCGCTGGCCGTAGTCAAAAGACAGAGCGTGGATGGCGTAGCCGTCGCGGCGCAGCAGTGCGGCCACCGTTGCCGAATCGAGGCCGCCGGAGAGCAAGAGAATTGCTACCTGTGCTGCCATTGCCATCTCCTTCAATGCCCGGGAACGTCGCCCCAGATGAGCTTGTGCAACTGGATCTGTACTCGCACCGGCAGGGCATCGGCGAGCACCCACTCGGCCAAGTCACGCAGGGACAGCTGCGCATGGCTCGGCGAGAAGAGAATTTCCTGCACCGGCAAGGGCTGTTGACGTAGAAAATCGCGGGCCCACTCATAGTCTTCGCGGCTGCAGAGAACGAATTTGACTTGATCTTGCGGCTGCAGCAACGCGAGATTGTCCCAGAGATTTTTCTCGTACTCTCCGGAGTCTGGGGTTTTGATGTCGAGGATCTTGACTACCCGCGGATCGACGGCAGCGACCGGCAAAGCGCCGCTGGTTTCGAGGTAGACCTCGCGCCCGGCGTCGCAAAGGGCGCCCATGAGCTCGTGCACCGCCGGCTGGGCAAGCGGCTCCCCCCCGGTCACCACCACCAACTGACCGGGTCGTTCCGCGACCCGATCGAGAATGGCTTGTTGCTCCATCCATTCCCCGCCATGAAAGGCATAGGCGCTATCACAGTACTGGCAACGGAGGGGACAGCCGGTGAGCCGCACAAAGGTAGCGGGGCGGCCCATGGCGCTGGTTTCCCCCTGCAGACTATGAAAAATCTCGGTAATGCGCAGCCGCGCCATACCTAATGGCCACTGGCTTGGAGCTGAGCCTGGGCCTTTTGCGCAGCGGGGGTGCTGGGGTAGTGCTGTAGTAAGCGGCGGAAAGTAGCGCGCGCCTTGGCGGGCTGGCCTATGGCTTGGTAGAGCTGTCCCAGCTGCAGGAGTGCATCTGGCGCTTTGCTACTTTGGGAATACTTAGCGGCCGACTCATAACTGTGAATTGCGGCGTCATTTTGCCCAAGCACATACTGAGCTTGCCCGAGCCAATAGTAGGCGTCTACCACTAGGCTACTTTGCGGGTATTTTTTGATGAAGGCTTGAAAGCCGGTGACGGCGGTGCCGTACTTGCCGGCCCGCAGCAGATCAAAGGCGCGCTGGTAATCGGCTTGGCCAAGGCCCGCAACGGAGCTGTTGACGGTGCTTTGCGCCTCGGCGGCGATGGCTTGGGCGGGCGCTGGGGTGATCAGTGCGGCGCTACCACTGCTACTCGCCGTTGCCGCCGTGGCCCTCGTCGCCATGGCAGCTGCCAAGGCGTCGACTTTGGCGTTGGTCTTTTGCTGCGCGAGTTCGAGGGCATGGGTCTTAGTCTCGAGATAGCCGCGCAACTCGCGGATCTCCTGTTGCATGTGCTGGGAGCGATTGAGCAAATCAGCCAGGGCCGCTTGGCTGCCGCGGCTCGCCTTTTGCACCGCAATGAGACTCTGAATTTCGCCCTGCATCACTGCCACCTGCTGTTGCAGCTGGAGAATCTGCTGGCCTTCTGAATCTGCCCAGGCCGGTGCACTGGCGAACAGAAACGTAGTCATCAGCGCGGCAGTCAGCTTACCCTTCATCGAATGCGACCTCCCAATCAGCCGTTGTATCCCCCACTGTAGACAAAATCGACCCGTCGGTTACGCGCCCAGCAGGCCTGGTCATTTTGGTTGCAGAGGGGATTGTCCTTGCCAAAACTGACGGTGCTGATACGGGAGGCACTCACTCCCTGGGACTCCAGATAGCGCTTTACCGTTTCCGCACGCCGTTCGCCAAGAGCGAGATTATATTCTTGGGTACCGCGATCATCGGTATTGCCCTCGAGGCGCACTTGCACGTGCGGGTGATTCATCATGAACTGAGCGTTTTCTGCGGCAATGGCTTGGCCCGCGGCATCCATGTTGTCGCTATCAAAGGGAAAATGCACCCGTAGCTGACTGGGCAGGGCAGCGAGCTCTGCGGCGGTGAGCCCGTGATTACTGCCGCCGATAGGGCCGTTGGCGTTGAGGTCTTGCGAGTTGACCCCCTGCCCCTCGTAGCCGTTGGTAGCTACGGAGCTCACCGGGGCAACCGGCCCCACGGCCTTGGGCGCGCCGCTGCCCACATTACGCGCGCATCCGGACAGCGCCAAAAGAGAAATACCAAAAACGGTGACAAGGGTGCGAAGCTGCATGCGTTTTCTCCAAAAGAATTTGTGTGATTGTATCGCGCCCGGCAGAAATTCAGCAATGATCGATTTCCACGGCTTGACAGGGTGGGCAGCGCTGCTAAGGTTGGGCGTTTATTACCGGACATGACCCGACCCATGACTGCTTTGCGTATCGGCACCCGCGCCAGTCCCCTCGCCCTGTGGCAGGCGGAGCATGTGCGCACCGCCCTGCAGGCCCGCGATCCCTTCCTTGCGGTGGAACTCGTTCCCATGACCACCACCGGCGACCGCGAGCTTGCCGCCCCCCTGCATCAAATTGGCGGCAAAGGCCTCTTCGTGAAGGAGATCGAGGCGGCTCTCCTGGCTGGCCGTGTCGATTTGGCCGTGCATTCCATGAAGGACGTACCGGCGCAGCAGCCACCGGGCCTAGAATTGGCAGTAATCCTCGAACGCGAAGAGGTACGCGATGCCTTCGTCTCCAATCAGTACGCGAGCGACGACGCCCTACCCGCCGGTGCGCGTGTGGGGAGCTCGAGCCTGCGGCGGCGCGCCCAGTTGTTGCATCGATACCCAGAGCTCGTGCTCGCCGATCTGCGCGGCAATGTCGCCACCCGTTTAGCCAAACTCGACAACGGCCAATTCGATGCCATCATCCTCGCCGCTGCCGGCCTCAAGCGCTTGGGCCTCGCAGAGCGCATTCGCCATCTGTTTGCTGTCGAAGACTCCCTGCCGGCGGTCGGTCAGGGCGCCATCGGCATCGAAATTCGCGGCGACGACGAGCACACCCGCGCCCTGGTTGCTCCGCTCGCCCATCGAGAAACCAGCCTTTGTGTGCTCGCCGAACGGGCTATGAACCGCAAACTCGGGGGAGATTGCCGTCTACCCGTTGCCGCCCTGGCGCAGATGCAGGAAGACGGCACCCTGCTCCTGCGCGGGCGGGTGGCGAGCCCCGATGGTCAACAGCTGCTGCACGCCGAAGCGACAGGCACGGATCCCGTCACCCTTGGTGCGACGGTTGCCGACGATCTTTTAAAACAGGGTGCGGGCAAAATTCTGCGGGAGTTACCCTCAACATGACGACGACGTTACAGAACAAGGGCATCGTGGTGACCCGTCCGAAGGAGCAGTCGGCAGAGCTGATCGCTGCTCTGCAGGAGCGCGGCGCCCGCCCCATTGCTTTCCCTGCCCTGCAAATCGAGGCGCCCGAGACCTGGCATTCTCTGGACTCGGCCCTGGAGCGGATCGCGAGCTTCGACTGGGCGGTCTTTACCAGCCGCAATGCCGTGCATTTTGCCCTTAGTCGCTGGCAAAGCCGAAGCGCCCAGGATTGGCCGCAGGGTCTACGCGTTGCTGCCGTCGGACGCGAGAGTGCCAAGGCGTTGGCGGAGTTTGGTGTACATGCCCAGCTGGCACCCAAACGTGCCGGCTCCGAGGCGCTGCTCGAGAGCCCGGAGTGGCAGGAGGTAGGAGGTCTGCGCTTTGCCCTCTTTGCCGGCGATCAGGGGCGGGAGTTGATCGAGCAGACCCTGACCGAGCGCGGCGCTGTGGTCGAAAAAGTCTTTTGTTACCGGCGCATCGTTCCCGGGTTGAACCCAACGCCGCTTTTGCACGCCTGGGCGCGGGGCGAGCTCGATGCGGTAACGGTGACCAGCCCGGAGATCTTCCACAATTTTTATCAGATGGTGGGTGGATTAGGGCAGCGTTGGCTGAAAAAGACCCCGATCATTGCCATCAGCGAGTTGACCGCCGAGGCGGTGACCAGCAAGGGGCTACCGCCGCCCTGGATCGCCCCGGAGGCCAGCAATACCGGGTTACTCGCAGCCCTGGAAGAATGGGCGCAGACAGCAGGGAGGGATCCTTCATGAAGCATTTTTTTGCCTCCAGCCAACAACCGCGGCGCCTGCGGCGACATCCCTCGATGCGCGCCCTGCTGCGGGAAACCCTGCTGCAGCCAAGCGATTTTTTGCTGCCGATTTTTCTCGTTGAAGGCGAAGGGATCCGTAGTGAAATCATCAGTATGCCCGGCGTCTATCGTCACAGCATCGACTCTGCCC
This sequence comes from Candidatus Igneacidithiobacillus taiwanensis, assembly GCF_031962545.1. Classification (NCBI taxonomy): domain Bacteria; kingdom Pseudomonadati; phylum Pseudomonadota; class Acidithiobacillia; order Acidithiobacillales; family Acidithiobacillaceae; genus Igneacidithiobacillus; species Candidatus Igneacidithiobacillus taiwanensis. Next base: position 3,354 of record NZ_JAVRKK010000024.1, on the reverse strand, counting down.
TGCGCCTTTGTGCCGAGGCCGCTAACCGCGGCATTCCCGGGGTTTTGCTGTTTGGGGTGATGGACGCCAGCGTCAAGGACGAGGTCGGTAGCGCCTCCTGGCAGAGCGATGGCCTGGTGCAGCGCGCCAGCCGCGCCATCAAGGGGCAGTTTCCGCAGCTCTTGGTCATTGCCGATGCCTGTTTTTGCGAGTACACCTCCCACGGTCACTGCGGCGTTCTTGCCCACGATGGTGATCGCGATGATCAGGCGACCCTCGAAAACCTGCAGCAACAGGCCCTTTCCTATGCCGAGGCAGGGGTAGACGTCATCGCTCCCTCGGGCATGGTCGATGGGATGGTGATGGCGATTCGCGAAGCGCTGGATGCCGCTCGCCACGAGCGAGTAGCGATCCTCTCGTATGCCATCAAATACGCCAGTGCCTTTTACGGACCCTTTCGCGACGCCGCCGACAGCGCCCCGAGTTTTGGCGATCGTCGCGCCTATCAGATGGACCCCGCCAATCGGCGCGAGGCCTTTCGCGAGCTCGCCCTCGACCTCGAGGAGGGCGCCGACATGGTCATGGTCAAGCCCGCCATGCCCTACCTGGACCTGATCCGCGACGTGCGCGAGCGCTGCGATGCACCGGTCCTCGCCTACCAAGTATCCGGCGAGTACAGCATGCTGCACGCGGCAGCGCAGGCGGGCTATCTCGATCTGCAGGGTGCGCTGCTCGAGTCTTTACTGAGCATCAAGCGCGCTGGCGCCGACGCCATTATCAGCTACGCTGCCCTCAACGTCTGCGACTGGCTCCGCTAGCGCGCGGCGATTTCCAGCGCCTCCAGGCTCTGCGCCCGCGACTCGACGCGATAGCGCCAGGAGACCAAGGTAGCCAGGCCGGCCAAAGCAGCGGTCAGTAACAACACCCAAGCGAGCCCCAAGTCGCGCTGCAGGATTGGGAAGAGCAAAGCGGAGCTGACGGCGCCCAGGCGCGAAATGGCCGTCGCCCATCCGGACACCGTCCCTCGCCAGGGGGTGGGAAAGAGCTCCACCGCCAAGGCAATGACCGTCACCGCCGGCCCAAGACCCAAACCGATGGCATAGAGCGCCGCGCCGAGCAATACCACCAGGGCATGATCGCCTGTTGCTGCCCAGGCAAAAATCGTGAGGCCGAGCGCCATCAGAGCAAAGCCCGCCATTTGCAAGGGAATGCGTCCCCAGCGATCGAGGCGCGGCAAGACATAAGCAATGGCCAGCGCCGAGAGCACTAAGAGGGCGGCATTGATGGCTGCCGCCGCCTGGCTACTGGCGACCCAGCTCTGCTCCCGCAGCACCTCGGGCAGATAGAGGGCAATCCCCAGGCTGACCATGTCGAGCAAAAACCACGGCAGAATGGCCAGAATCAGGCGTCGTCGCCAAACACCCCGAAAGAGATCGCGGAGCGGCAAAGACTGACCGGTGTACCCCTGCAGCGCCTGCTCTTGTGTGGCGGCATCCCAGTCGGGATGCAGGGCAGCGAGGGCTGCCGCCGCTCGTTTCTGCTCCCCCCGGCGCCAGAGCCAGCGCGGTGATTCCGGCAGATCGCGACGCAACCAGCCGAGGAGAAATACCGGCAACACGGCACTGCCCAGCATCCAGCGCCAGGATGTATCGCCTAAAGGCAACAAGGCCCAGCCCAGCACAGAAGAAGCGAGGGCACCGACAAACCAAGAAAGATTGATCCAGGCAAAGCCGCGGCCGCGCCGCGCCGTAGCGCTGAATTCGGCGACGATGGTCGCCACCAGGGGGTAATCGAGGCCAATGGCGACCCCGGTAAGGAAACGTCCAATTTCGAGTTGCAACAAGTCGGGGCTGCAGGCGCTCCATAGGGCACCGACGCCGTAGAGCAAGATATTGGGCAAAAGCAGGCGCCGTCGGCCGAAAGCATCGCTCACCCAGCCGCCACCCAACGCGCCCACAAAGGAGCCGATCAGCACCATGGCCATGATCGACCCCGTTTGCCCCGGACTGAGCTGCCAAACCCGAGTCAGGGGCAGCAGGGCAATGGCCATGATGCTGAGGTCGAAGCCATCAAGAAACATTCCCAGCATGGCGGCTGCAAGGGGGTGCCCAGCAGGCTTGGAAAGAGACCGAATCGCCACGGAATGCCTCACTAGCAGATCGACGCGCCGCTATTAGGACACAGCGGCACCAGCAGGTCTAGGAAAGCTCAGATGCGTTTCTGCCAGGCCTCGATGGCGAGAAGAATCGTCTCGTCAAATTGCTCGGGTGCTGCCCGCCGGATCCCATCCTTGGCCTGCTGAATGCGCGAAGCAATTTGAGCAGCGCGCGCGCCTCTTCATAGGAAGATTTTTCTTGCGTCATGGGCATTGGAGTGCAAAGGTTGACGAGAGTTTCCCAGGTCTTGACGGGAACGCCCTTGGGCGCAAAGAGGAGTGCGTGATGACTTTTGCTTTGGTAGCCGTAGTGAGCCTTGCCTTTACCCTTGCCGCGGCGTCGGTGGGTTCAATCTTCCGGCCCGACGCCTGGTACGCCGCTTTGCGGATGCCCAAGGGGACGCCGCCACCCTGGGTATTTCCCGTGGTCTGGACCATTCTGTACATCCTGATGGCCTTCTCCGCCGCCCTGATTTTTGTGTTACCGGCTACTCCACTGCGCTCACTCGCTCTGCTACTGTACGGCGGCCAATTGCTGGCCAATGCTGCGTGGTCTTGGATTTTCTTTGGCCGACACCAGATTTTCTGGGCATTGCTTGATCTTCTTTTACTATTGCTGCTAGTGATTGCCTGTTGCATCGTATTTGCCTTGCTCGACGCATGGGCGGCGTGGCTCTTGCTGCCGTACCTCCTCTGGCTCTTGGTGGCATTGTATTTGAATGCGACAACTTGGCGACTCAATCCCTCCGCGTAAAGAACGTATCCCTCGAGGTGCTCCATGCGAAATGTACTACGGGTGTTTTTGTTAGTGATCGGTATTGTAGTTCTCCTTTCCGGTCTACTCTTTTTTCTACAAGGAACGGGGATCTTCCCGTACCCGAAAACCAGTTTCATGATCAATGAAAAGATTTGGGTTTTGCGCGGCGCCTTGTTGTTTATTCTCGGTATTTTTCTTCTTATTATTCGCCGAGCGCTGAGACGAAGGTAATTTCTGATATATTTATAGGCTAGTATCTCCTTCGGTTCTGGCACTCTGGCCATAAAATACATTTTCACAATATAAGAATATGCGATTATATAAATAATAGATTATTTTTATCATTCCGGCTAAACCATAAGAACTTGGCCGGCTCAAAAATGAAGTGCAACACCTTTGGTCCAAGGAGACTGGAGGTGAACAATGGGCAACCAGTATCAGCACTTGAGCATGGATGAGAGAA